>JBEIUK010000079.1:0-12433 GCA_040374415.1 Gemmatimonadaceae bacterium
GGTGCGCCGTGCCCCGCCTTCCAACCGCCTTCCAACCGCCCGCCAGCCGCCTCGCGCCGCAGCGATCAGGCGACGGCCGCAGACTCCGGCTTCGCGCCCGGGCCGCGGCGGTCCGTCGCGGGGAGTGGGAACTCCGCCACGGTATCGACTTCGAGCTTGCTGCCCAGGTAGAGCGGCGTGCGCTGATGCAACTCCGTCGGATCGATGTCGAGAATCCGGCGATGGCCATCGGTGGCCTTGCCGCCGGCCTGCTCCGCAATGAACGCCAGTGGGTTGGCTTCATAGAGCAGCCGCAGCTTCCCGGACGGCGACTTCGTGTTGGCGGGATAGCAGAAGACACCGCCGCCCAGGAGGTTGCGGTGGAAATCCGCCACGAGTGACCCCACGTACCGCACGTTCAGCGGCTTGCGCACGCCGTCCAGCCCACGGTAGCGACGCATCAAGGCCCGCGTCGGCTCTGGCCAGTCCTGCTCGTACGCATCGTTCACCGAGAGATACCGCGCGCGCTCCGGAATACGAATGTTCGGATGCGACAGGAGGAACTCGCCGATGGAGGGATCGAGCGTAAAACCATGCGCCCCCTGCCCGGTCGTGTAGACGAGCATCGTGCTGGAGCCATAGATGACGTAGCCCGCCGCGACCTGACGTCGTCCCGGCTGCAGCATGTCCTCCATCTCGCCGCGCGTGCCGCGGGTGATCTTCTTGTACACCGAGAAGATCGTGCCCACGGGGACGTTCACGTCGATGTTGCTGGAGCCATCGAGCGGATCAAAGAGCAGGACGTACTTCCCTGACCGGAACCCTTCCGGAATGTGGATGATGTCCGGCTCCTCTTCGGAGGCCATCGCGCACAGCCGCCCGCCATGATCGAACGCCTTCACGATGATCTCGTTGGCGATCACATCGAGCTTCTGTTGCACCTCGCCCTGCACATTGGTGTCCGACGTGGCCCCAAGGATGTCCACCAACCCGGCACTGCGCACCTTGTTCGCGATCAGCTTACCGGCCAGCACCATGTCGTACAGGATGCCCGATAATTCCCCAGTCGCATCGGGGAAATTCCGTTCCTGCTCGATGATGAATCGCTCAATCGTGACGACCGACGTCGCTGTATGCTTGACCACGAACGGGCTCCTGTGGGCGAACGTTCTGGACCCATGGACGTGTGCCACATCGCACACGACGGCGATCCACTCCCTCGGCTCCCGAAATCGATTGCAGCCGAATGATGTTGCAAAGTGGCGACGTCAGGGGAGGGTGTGCAAGAGCCGCTCGGTGTGGCGCGCGCACGGCCCTCAGCGACGGCCTCGTCGCGGCGGCACGGACCAGTGCTCACCGCCGGCCGCCACATCGAGGCGGTGCCCATCGGTGGAGATCACGAATGCACCCTCCAGGTCGGTCCGCAGGACCGGGATCCCCTCGGACGCGAACCGCGCCAGCACCGCCGAGGCTGGATGCCCGTAGCGATTCCCGGCCCCCACGGAGATGACGCCGAGGCGCGGCTGGACCACCGCGAGGAACGGGGGTGAGCTACTCGTCCGGCTGCCATGATGCCCGACCTTCAGCAGATCGGCCCGCAGCAACGCCGGGTCGGTATGCGCCAGCATCCACGCTTCCTCCTCGGCCTGCGCGTCGCCGGTCAGCAGGAACACGATGTCCCCGTAGGCCACCCGCAGCACCACGGAGGTCTCATTGGCATTCTCTTGGCTGGCGGTCCATGCGGAATCCGGCGCCAAGACCTGGAGCGATACACCGTCGAGTGCCCACTGGTCGTTTGGATGCACGCGATGCCAGGGGATGTTTCGGGCCATACCGGTCCGCAACAGCTCCGCATAAGTACCGCTGGGCGTCACAAAGGCCGGTTCCCACCAGAGCCGCGGTGTGAGCGCGGTCAGGACGCTCGCCGCCCCGCCGGCATGATCATCGTGTGGATGGGTCAGGATGAACGCGGCGACCGGGCCGCCGCGCGCCTGCACGTACGGGACCACGGTGCGCCGGCCGGCATCACCGCCCTCCCATCGACGACCGGCATCCACGAGCACCCAACGGCCGGCCGGGGTTCGGAGGGCCAGCGCATCTCCCTGTCCCACATCGAGCACATGCAGTTCGAGCCGCCCGGAGGGTGCAACGATGGTTGGGGCCCACACCGCCCCGGTGAGCGCCAGCGCCGCCACCAAGAGCGCTGGGAGGGAGCGACGGGCCGCCGAGGCCCGAACCACGGCCGCCGAGGCGAGGGCGGCACAGAGGGCCCCCAGCGCCGTGGGGGCCACGGCGAGACTGGCATAGGGGACCGCTGCCGACTGGGCCGCGATGCCATTGAGCAGCGCAAGCGGGGGACGCATGGCGTCGGCGACCCATGAGGCCACCGACGGCCACGGGGCCAAAAGGAGCGCGAGAAAGAGCCCGGGCTGGATCACGGCCACCACCGGCCCCGCCAGCAGATTGGAAAAAGGCGCAATGCAACTGATCCGCCCGAAGGTCCACGCCACGAGGGGGGCCGTGACGAGCGTGGCCACGATGCCGGTGACGATTTCGCGCAGCAAGGCGCGACGCCAGCCATGGAGGCGCTGCAGCCACCGCGTGCACCGGAGCGCGATCCCGTGACGTGGCCGCGCGGGATCGCCATGGCGCCATCGGTGCAGGAGCGCGCGGGCGGCCACCAACGCCGCCATCCCACTGACGCTGAGTTGCCAGCCGAGGTCTGCCACGACGGACGGCTGCGGCGCGGTGGGGATGATCGCGCCAAGGGCCAGAGCTGTCCACGCATGCACGGGCTGCTGGCGGTGTTCCGCGAGCGCCACCACTGCCAGCATCACCGCGCTGCGGACGGCGGGTGCTGGGGCGCCAAGCAGGACCACGTAGCCGGCACAGACGAGCAGGCTCGTGAGCGTGGCCACGAGGCGCGACAGCCGCAGCGCGCTCCCGAGCGTTTGCAGGGCGCCGGCGATGATCGCCACGTGCAGGCCGGAGATGGAGAGGAGGTGGACCAACCCGGCCTGCGCAAACTGATCCCGGAGGCTGGGCGGAATCGCCGCCTGATCGGCAATCAGCAGGGCGCGTACCACCGGAGCATGCCCCCCAAAGAGCGCGTCGATGTGCTGCCCCGCACGGCCGCGAAAGCGGCGCGCAAGCTCGAAGCGCTCGGGCGCCGCTGGGTGCACCGCACCATCCACCCGCAGACCACGATCCGTCGGCTGCCCCGTCCCCTGCAGCGTCCCCCAGACCCCCGCCGCCAGTCGACCTGAGGTCGCGCGGACCCACACCGGCACGCGACAACTCGCGACGACGGCGATCCCCTGCGCACGCGCCGGGGGGATCAGATCGGCCTCAAGACTGACGCGCACCGGCTGACCTGCCGCGAGTGTGCCGGCCACCCAGCGCCGGCAGCTGTGGTTCCACTGCAACTCCGCCTGCCCCAACAGCACCGCCGCCCCACCAATCAACATCAGGGCGAGAAGTCGCGCGTCTCGCCAGAAGGGCTGTTCCGTGTTGAGGCGCGCGCCAGACAGGCTCCGGTCTCCCTGCGCGATCACCAGCGCCACGACCAGCCCAAGGCCACTGCCCACGACGAGTCGGGTCGATGTCGACCACCCGCCATCGCCCGACGTGACGCCGATGGCGCAGCCGGCAATCCATACCATGGCGATATGCACCAAGAGCGGCATGGACCATGGTAGCCCCGCCGCTCCGGTGTCATATCATCGAATTGTCGCCGCGATCATCGCGGCGTTGCGGACCGGTCGCTCAGGCCGTCGGCGCCATCATCGGCAGCGGCTTGCGTTCGGCGGACAGCGAGACGGGCGATCCGGTGAAGGTCGCCCCCGTGGTCCCCGTCAGCTGCACCGTCAGGTAGTCCCCAATGCGGGCCGCATCGGCCGGCACCATGACCGTCCGGAAGTCACGTGACCGCGCCTGCAACAGCGTGCCGTCGCGCGCCACCTTCTCGACGAGGACCTCGACGGTATCGCCGAGCCGCGCGAGGTTCGCTTCCCGCGAGATGCCGCGGACCGTGGCCATCAAGCGCTCAAAGCGCTCCGCGACGACGGCATCGGGGATCGTCCAATCGGCGGGCATACGTTCCGCTGGGGTGCCTTCCCGCAGGGAGAACTTGAACATGAAGGCATCGTTGAAGCGCACCTCGCGACAGAGCGACAACGTGTCTTCGAACTCCGCATCGGTCTCGCCTGGAAAGCCCACAATAATGTCTGTGGTCAGCGCGAGCCCTGGAATCGCGGCACGCAAGCGCGCGACACAGGCGAGGAAATCTTCACGCGAATACCGGCGCAACATGCGCTTGAGCATGCTCGTGGAGCCGCTCTGCATCGGCAGATGGACGTGCTCGCAGACCGTCGGCACCTCCGCCATCGCGGCGATCACCCGATCACTGAAATCGTTGGGATGCGGGCTGGTGTAGCGCACGCGCCGAATGCCATCGACGGCGCCAACGGCCCGAAGCAGGTCCGCGAAATCGTGCTCGCCATCGTGATACGAGTTGACCGTCTGCCCCAGCAGCACGACTTCAGAGAGCCCCTGGGCGACGACTTCCTGCGTCTCTCGCACGACATCCGCGAGACGGCGACTCCGCTCGGCGCCACGCGTGTACGGCACGATGCAGTAGGTGCAGCGGTAGTTGCACCCACGCTGGACCGGGATCCATGCCTTCACCCCTTCGAAGCGGCGGGCGACCACATCTTCGTAATGCTCTTCGAGATCGAAATCGGTGGCGGTGAAGCGTTCACCATTGCGGGCGCCATCCAGCAGCTGCGGCAGCGCGCGGTAGCCATCGGGACCGACGACGACGGACACGTGCTTGGCCTGTTCCAGCAGGCGGGGGCCAAGGCGCTGCGCCATACAGCCAGTGACACCGACCACGGTGTCCGGCTTCATGAAGCGCCGCAGTTCACCCAACCGACCAATCACGCGCGTTTCCGCATTCTCGCGGATGGCGCAGGTGTTCACCAGAATGACATCGGCGCCGTCAGGGACATCGACCGGCGTATAGCCATGTGCCGCGAGCGACCCGTACATGATTTCGGAGTCGGCCACGTTCATCTGGCACCCGTAGGTCTCGATGTAAACCGTGGGCTTCGGCGCGCTCGTCACCGGGTCCGGCATGCCACCATCCACCATCTTACGGGCGGATCTGCAGGCCGATGCCCAGCATCCACGCCGACTCCCGGGCACTTGCGCCGACCAACGTGCGCGTCGCGCGCTGCACCGAGATATCGATCGACGCCTGATCGCGAGCCACCGGGATCCCCAACCCAGCGGACAGCCGCGATTCATCCACGACGCGACTGCTCACCCCAAAGGGGAGCGCATTCCGGGCGATCCCTGCGCGCAGAAAGATCGACTCGTCGCGAATTTTGGGCCCCGCCACTTCCACCCCGGCATGCCAACTCGTCGCATCGCGCGGTTGGATCGAAGCGCTGCCGAGGCCGCGCATGCGGGTCCAGTCCTGCTGGTCGACCCCGACGGCAAAGGTCGCGCCAGGGATGCCATCGTAGCGCACCGAAACGCCAAGCCGGTTCGGCACCGTGGCCGTGGTCTTCACGGTATCGCGTACACGGGCATCCATCGCCCCGCCGATGCGATAGGACAACGTGGCCGCGAGCCCCTTCCGAATGCGCCATTCACTCCCGAGCGACAGCGCCGTCCCAAAGAAGACCGCGCGGGATGAATCGCTGGCATTGCCGAAGCGTGTGGTGTCATCGAACGTGCGGGCAATCGCGACGAGGTTGTCCCCCTGAAACAGATGGGCGCCCGCGCCAATGCTGATATGGTCGTTGATGCGCCACCCCGCCGCCGCCCGCAGGTCCGCGATGGACCCGCGCACATCGGTGCGGTCGGTCGTTTCGATCGTCGCCCCCGAGATCGTCTGCGAGGAGCGCACCACGGTGGAATAGCTGTGATCGAGGAAGGTCGTCGCGCTGAGGCTCAGACTGACGGCATTGCCGGCCGGGAAAATCACCATCAGCAGGGGCACGCGCTGCGCCGTGTTTTTCTGATCAACGGTGCCGGAGCGCAGGCGCCGGTACTCCGGCTCAGTCTGGGCCGTAATCATCACACGCCCCACGCCGGCGATCGACGCCGGGTTGAGAGGGCTCAGCATATCGAACTCGCCAAACGCCCCGGCGGTGGCCGACGCGCGAGTGCTGGTGCCGCCCACGGGGTACCCGAAGCCCAGCCCACTCAGCGAGCCTTGCGCCTGGGCCGTCATCGCACTGCCGCCAAGGGCCAGTGCGGCCACGAGCAGGCGGCTCCGCGTGAGGTGCTGCAGGCGCTGCTGCATCAGGCGCCGAGTGCGACCCATGCCAATGTCCACGGTTCGCATCATGGGATGGCCGACTCGTTTCGCGGTTGATAGGTCAGACGCAGCCGAGGGCGCAACGCCGCCGACGCCTTACTGGAGAAGAAGCGCAATTCAGACGGCTGGGAGCCTTCCAGGCCAATGCGGAAGGCCACGGCGCGCGGCACATCCGCCGGAAGCGATTTCCATCCGCGGGCGAGCGTCAGCACGTTGATGACCTTGAGCCCACTGTCTTTCGGGACGAGTCGCGAGGAATCCAGCGCCGCGAACACCCCTTCGGCCGTCAGGTCGAGAATGCGCCGCAGATCCGTGACCGTATTGGAAGCGGCCGGTACCATCGGCAGGATGTACACCGAGTCCGTCGTGTTGGCGAAGGTCGAGGGGCGCTGCGTAAAGAGCACTTCCGCGCGCACAATCGTGCTCGAATCGCTGATTGCGGCCGGCACCTTGAAGCGCAAATAGGTGCGGTACGACGGGTACCCGCCCACCTGCAGCGTGCTCGCATCAGGTGCGGACGAGGCCTTGTCGATCAGGGCATATGCCTGATACGACAGGTTCATATCGGTGGTCGCGTAGTCGATCGTCGTCGTGGTGCTGACCGTCAACGGCGCGTAGGTCGTGTCCGTCTTTGGATCAAAACGCACGTAGGGCGCGCCGGCACCGCCGCTAAACGCGATGATCCGGATCTGACCGCTGCCGCCACTGATCCGCAGGCCCACTCGCAACCGTGCATTCGCGGTGATCTTGGCGGCCACGGCGCTGTTCGACAGGGGGACGCGCAGCGTGTCGCCCTGCGTCTTCGGCGTCATGATGGTGCTGCCGAGCAACCGGTCTTTCCGGAAGAGCGTCTTGATCACCACCGACGACGAATCGTTCTGCGTGGTATCGACGTCAAAGACTTCCACCGTTACGGGGGTGGCACCACGGGCGCCTGTGCTATCGAGCGGAAGCACCAGCGTCGCCGAATCAATGGTGGTGATGTTCTCGGTGGCCGAACCCTTATTGGGATTGAACGACGTGGGCAGGATGTCATACCGGAGGACACCGCGGGTCACGAGCGTGTCCGGCCGGTTGGCCAGCAACAGCGCTGGCGACAGCCCTAATGCGGGGTAGCCCCCCATCGCCGTATCAAAGACCACCGCGTCAATCGTCGTATCACGGAAAGCCAGCGGCGTGGCTGGGCAGAGCGACGGACAGGCGTCGCCGCCTCCGTCGTACGATTCGGTGCAGGCCGCGGCGGTTGCCGCGACGACACCGACCACGACCAACAGGCGCGGCGATCGCACCGCCGTCTGTTGGACGCGCTGCCACGCACGATGCGCGGCGGACCACAGGGAGCGCTCAGGCATGCTCGAGCGAAGACGGGGTAAAAGGAGCAGGAAGCAGATCGGCCAGCGACCAGCGCGCAACGCGCCCATCGGGGGTGATCGCCATGATGTCGAGCTGGGGGGCAAACTCCACGAGCGCCTGACGGCAGATGCCACAGGGCGGGACCG
Source organism: Gemmatimonadaceae bacterium (assembly GCA_040374415.1). Lineage (GTDB taxonomy): Bacteria > Gemmatimonadota > Gemmatimonadetes > Gemmatimonadales > Gemmatimonadaceae > Gemmatimonas. Next base: position 7,807 of record JBEIUK010000079.1, read on the forward strand.
GCTCATGGGTGGCCGAGGTAATCACGATCCGGGTGAAACGCCGGGCACCCGCGGCGACCGCCGTGCCAAGCGCCACGCGCTCCGCACAGCTCCCCGCCGGATACGCGGCATTCTCCACGTTGCACCCCGCGAAGACCCGGCCATCCTCGGCTTGTAACGCCGCGCCGACCGGAAAGTGCGAATAGGGGCACCACGCATGATCGCGGGCCTGATCAGCCGCGGTACGCAGCGCGGTCAGTTCCGCCGACAGCTCCGACGCCAACGGCGCCGTCACATCCGGTGGGGTCATGCGCGCTGCAACAGTGGCAGGAACGACGTGCCACACCCGCGCCACGTCAGCCCGAACCACTCGGCCACCGTGGCGCCCAGATCGGAGAACGTTGCACGCGTCCCAATGGGCCCTCCGCGCAGCGCCGCCCCCACTGCCAACACCGGCACACGCTCGCGCGCATGGTCGGTGGACGGTGTGGTGGGATCGTTCCCATGATCGGCAGTGATGAACAGCACGTCGTGTTCCCGGAGAGCAGACAACAGCGATGGCAGGGCACGATCGAACGCTTCGAGCGCCCCCTGAAATCCACGGACATCGTTGCGATGGCCGAATAACTGGTCGAAATCTACCAGATTGGCGAAGCAGAACCCATTGCCCGGGCCCTCCAACCACGCCAGCAGGGCGGCGACCCCCTCGGCATTGTCCACCGTGTGGCGGGACTGAATGGCCCGCCCTGCAAACAGGTCGTCCACCTTCCCCACCCCCGTCCGGGGGATGCCAGCCGCCGCTAAGGCGTCCAGCAGTGTCTCCCCGGGGGGCTGGATCGAGTAATCCCGCCGGTTGGCGGTACGCGTCCAGGCCCCGGAAGTTCCCCGGAACGGGCGGGCAATCACCCGGGAGACATCATGCGGAGCCACGAGCAGCGCCCGGGCGATCTCGCACGCCCGATAGAGCTCCTCCAGCGGAATCACCTCTTCGTGCGCCGCGATCTGGAAAACGGAGTCGGCCGAGGTGTACACAATCCACGCCCCGGTCTCCCTATGCTGATCGCCAAAGTCCGCGATGACCGTCGTACCGCTGGCCACGCAGTTGCCCAGCACCTCCCGTCCCGTTGCCGCACGAAAGGGCTGCAGGACCGCCTCGGGGAACCCCTGCGGATAGGTCGGGAACGGGCGCTCGAGCTGGAGCCCAGCGATCTCCCAATGGCCGGTGGTGGAATCCTTCCCGGCCGACTGTGGGAGCATGACGCCCCATCCGGCCGCGGCCTCGGCGACCGGCGGGACCCCCTGCACTGCCGCCGCATTGCCCAGCCCCAAGCGGGCGAGATTCGGCAGGGTGAGCCCCCGACGGCCCGCGCCACGTTGCCCAGCGTATCGCTCCCCAGATCGCCGTAGGCGCCGGTGTCCGGGGCTTCGCCACACCCCACACCGTCGAGCACGATGATCAACGCCCGGCGGTCGTGCGGGCCAGCGGCGGACGTAGGCGCGCGCTCGGTCATGCGAGGCCCTCGGCCGTCTGGGGCGCGTCGGTCTCCATCACGCGCCGCGGCACGCGGAGCCGCAGCCCCACGAGCAGCTCGTACGGGGAGAGCCCCCGCTCGGCGGCCACGGCATCGGTCGACAGACAGTGGACGCCGTCGCGGCCCACCAGCGTCGCGACGTCGCCGATCGCCACACGGTCCTGCAGGTCGGTGACATCCAGCATGGTCATGTCCATGGAGACGATCCCGACGACGGGGACCCGTTGGCCATGCAGCAGCGCCTCGCCCCGGTTCGAGAAGGCCTGCCGATAGCCATCCCCATGCCCCAGCGCCACGGTCGCGATGCGCCGAGTCCCCGTGGCATGCCACGTGGCGCCGTAGCTGACGGTTTCGCCGTCATGGACATCGCGCAGATCGATGATGCGAGCCCGCAGGTGGACCACCTGCTCCAGTCCCAGGGCGTGCGCGACCACAGCGCCATACAAACCAATGCCGGGGCGCGCGAGCTGTCCCCGAGCACAGCCCCGGGCGGCGAGGGCGGCGCTGTTATCGCTGTGGATCAGGACATTCGGCGACAGCACCGGCGAGAGCGTCGCGAGCGCCGCATCAAAGCGCGCCTCTTGTCCCTCACGCGAGGCATTCTGAAGGTCCGCCGAGTGGAAGTGCGTGAAGACCCCTTCGGGGGGATGTCGCCGGAGGGTGTCGGCCAGCGCCGCGACCGTGTCCCAGCGCACACCGGCGCGCGACATTCCGGTGTCGATGGAGAGATGCCACGGGCCGCCACCGAGCGCGTCCCACCGGACGATGTCCTCACCGCGGTGGAGCGCCGGCGTGATGTGCAGCGCGGCGGCCTCCGGCAGCTCCGCCGGGGTGAGGGGCGTGGTGCAGAGCACGCGGGCGGTGCTCCCGGCCGATCGGAGCTCCGCCGCCTCCTGCACGGTCGCCACCCCGAGCGCCCATGGGGTGGACGGTGCGTCGACCGCGGGGAGCTCCTGCCACGGGGTGCCCAGCGCGCGCACCACGTCGAGCATGCCGGTGCCGTAGCCATCGGCCTTCACCATGGCCACCAGCGGGACACCTGCGACCGCGCGTAACCGGGCCGCATTGCGGCGAACGGCCGCCACATCCACATCGAGCCACGCCCGCCAGGAGTCCGCCGGTCGGGACGGGTATATTGCCGAGGAAGGGGTCATCGGGGAGGACATCCCTGCAATCAACACCCGAACCCACCGACCGCGAAAGGATCGAGCCGCTTATGTCGCACGCACTGCCTTCCCCTGCCCCCATCCCGGCCCCCCGCTCGCTTGATGACGCGCTGGCGCTGATGCGGGATCTGCGTGCCCGGTGCGACTGGGACCGCGTGCAAACGCATGCGTCGCTGCGTCCGTACCTGATCGAAGAAGCGCATGAAGTGGACGACGCGATTGCGGAGGGGAATGACGCGCTCCTGCGCGATGAATTGGGGGATCTGTTGCTACAGGTCCTCTTTCACGCGGTGGTTGCCGAAGAACGCGGGGCGTTCAGCATGCAGGATGTGGCGGGGGCGCTGGTGGCGAAGATGCACGCGCGGCATCCGCACCTGTACGGCGATGGCGTCAAGCGCTCGTGGGAGGCGATGAAAGCGGAGAAGACCAAGCGGTCGTCGCTCGATGAGGGGCTGCCGGCTGGGCTGCCATCGTTGCATCGCGCGCATCGGTTGCAGGACCGGGCGGCCGGCGTGGGCTTTGATTGGCCGGATGCGCGCGGACCGCTGGCCAAGGTGCGCGAGGAGGTGGAGGAGGTTGCCGACCTGCTCACCGACGACGGGGGCGTGCGCGATGCCGACGCGCTCGAAGGGGAGCTGGGCGACCTGCTCTTCGCCGTGGTGAATCTGTGTCGGAAGACCGGCGTGCATGGCGCGCTCGCGCTTGATCGCACGAATGCGAAGTTCACGCGGCGCTATGCGGCCATGGAGGCGCTGGCGACGTCGCGCGGCCTCACCTTCGCCGCGCTGACGCTGGCCCAGCAGGACGAACTGTGGGACGCGATCAAGCGCGACGAACCGTGACCCTCGCCCCCGGACTCAGGGGGCGATGCGGCCCATCATGCGCGGGAACGGAATGACTTCGCGGATGTGCTCGATGCCGCAGATCCACGCGATCGTGCGTTCGAGGCAGAGGCCGAAGCCGGAGTGCGTGAAGGTGCCGTACTTCCGGAGGTCGAGGTACCAGCCGTAGGCCTCCACGGGAAGTCCTTCCTCGGTGAGGCGGTGCAGGATCTTGTCGTAGTCGTCTTCGCGCTGTGAGCCGCCAATGATCTCGCCACGGCCTTCCGGGGCCAGCAGATCGGCGCAGCGGACAGTGCGCGGGTCGGCCGGATTTTCCTTCATGTAGAACGCCTTCGCTTCCTTCGGATAGTTCACCACGAAGACCGGGCGCTGGTACTCGTCCACGATCATCGCTTCGTCGGGGGCGCCGAGGTCGTCGCCCCAGACAATGGTGCTCCCCTTGGACTGTGCGAGGGTGACGGCGGCGCCGTAGTCGAGGCGCACAAAGGGCTGCGATACGCAATCGAGCTTGGTGGTATCGCGTTCGAGCACCTTGAGCTCTTCCTGGCGGCGTTCGAGGACGCGTTCCACGAGGTAGCGGACAAACGCTTCCTGCAGGTCCATGTTGTCGTCCTGATCGTACCAGGCCATCTCCGGTTCGATCATCCAGAACTCGGTGAGGTGGCGGCGCGTTTTGGACTTTTCGGCGCGGAAGGTGGGCCCGAAGGTGTAGATCCGCCCCATGGCGGCAGCGAGCGCTTCGCCGTAGAGCTGGCCGGTCTGCGCGAGGTAGGCGGTGCCTTCCTCGAAGTATTCTGTGCTGAACAGCCCCGCGCGCTCGCCAATGGCGGCGGTCAAAATGGGCGTGTCGCAGCGAATGAAATCGCGGGCGTAGAAGAAATCATGGACCGCCTGCTCGAGCTCATGGCGCACGCGCATGATCGCGTTTTGGCGCGGGCTCCGCAGCCAGAAGTGCCGGTGGTCGAGCAGGAAGTCGACGCCATGCTCCTTGGGCTGAATCGGGTAGTCGAGCGGGCTCGCGCCGATGACCGTGAGCGACTGTACGCCCATCTCGTAGCCACCCGGTGCGCGCGCATCCGCGCGGATTTCGCCGGTGAGGGCGACCGAC
>JBEIUK010000263.1:0-3739 GCA_040374415.1 Gemmatimonadaceae bacterium
ACTGCGCCCTTACGGCTTTCAGGAAACCATCCTGCGGCCACTAGACTCTGGCCAGTGATGAGGAAGCAGTCACCAACGAGTGTTCAGTGCTAAGCCTTATCACTGAGCACTCGTTCGTCACTGCGCCCTTACGCCTTTCAGGAAACCATCCTGCGGCCACTAGACTCGTTGGTCACTGCTTCCTTACGGCTTTCCCGAGGCTCGCGGTTCGGGACCAGCACAGCGGCGGTGATTCGGTACCCCAACTGCGAAAGTGGTGAGGGGGCAGTAACCAACGAGGTATAAGTTGTAAGGAATTATATTTGAATTATACAAATATTAGGTGAGTATTGGACCCTCACCGCCCGTCCCCAATATCCCATGTCGCTCGCTGCCCTCCCCACCGTCTGGAACGTCTACAATCTCCGCGGCTCGCCGTTCTTCCAGGAGACGCTCATCCATGGACATGAACGCCGATCGCTCGAGCTCTTTGTCGGGCGGAGCCGAGAGCTCGCCGACATGCGCGCGCATCTGCACGGTCGGGATAGTTCACGCCAAGCGGTCTGCGGTGTCTCGGGGGTCGGCAAGACCACGCTCGTCCAGATGCTCAAGGCAACGGCACGCGACGACGGCTACTTCACCTCGGATGCGCTCGTCCCGTTCCTGACCGGCGATACACCGGAAGCATTCTTTGGCCGCTTCCTCGGGGTCGTCTACGACACGATTCTCGCAAACCGCCCGATGGCCGGGGAGCACCCCGCCATGCAAGCCGCCCAGCAAATGGTGCGCGCCGCTCGGCTCACAACGGGCGGTGGTGGCCTCAGCCTCATGGGGGTCGGCGGCACGATGAGCCGAGGCGTCACGCTGATCACCCCGAAGGATCTGCTGCTCGATGGGCCGCGCGTGCTGCATGACCTGATCGCGATGGTCACGCAGACCGGCGAAGCGCGCGGACTCCTTGTGCATCTGAACAATCTGGAGAGCCTGAGTGGGCGCGATCTCGATGGCGCTGCGGATCTCTTACAAAGCCTTCGCGATCCGATGCTCATGCATGAGGGACTTCATGTCGTACTCGTCGGAACCACCGACGCCGTGCATGAGGTGGTGAATCGGCACGCCCAGGTCCGCAATGTGTTCAAAGCGCCGCTGCTGCTGGAACCGCTCGCGCTCGCGGAGGTCCACGAGCTGCTGCGCTTGCGCTACGATCGCTGGCGCCAGCAGCTCGAACACCCGGTCGTCACGCCAGTCGAAGACGCCGCCGTCGACCAACTCTTCGCGGTCTTTCAAGGCGATCTGCGCGGTCTCCTGAAAGCATTGGATGACGGCGTCGAAGAGTGCATTGGCCTCATGCAGGGAAACGGGCCGCGTACGGTGCCGCCAGTGGGCTCGACAGAGCTCATGCGTGCCTTGCAGATGCGATACCGCGCGGTCATGCAGACCGAACTCGAGGATCTGCGAGCAACTCAGCTCATGCAGTGGATCGACGCGGACGCGGCTGGCCTCAAGACCCAGAAGGCGCTCATGGAGTTGTGGGCGCTGAAACAGGGGACCGTCTCGACCGTCCTGAACCGCCTCGTTGCCGCCGGATACGTGCTGACGCATCCGCGCCAAGGCAAGCAGCCCATCCAGTACAGCCTTGCAGGAAAGTCACGGCTCATCGGCGGACTGGCCTGAAGACAGTGGACCGACGTTGGTTCCGCGCGGAGAGACTCGGGAAAGTGATGAGGAAGCAGTCACCAACGAGGTTTAAGTACTAAGGCTTAGTACTTACCACTCGTCGGTTACTGCTCCCTTACGGCTTTCAGGAAACCATCCTGCGGCCACTAGACTCTGGCCAGTGTTGAGGACGCAGTCACCAACGAGTGCCAAGTTCTAAGAGGGATACTTACCGCGGACTGCCACTCACGAAGCGCCAGCGGGTGCTGACGGAGACCCCGACCGCGGTGCTCCCCTCGCTGATCGGTGGTGGCGGGGCATCGGCGGCCACCGACATCGCCATCGCCATGGCCATGCGGGGCATCGGGCGATCGTTTTCGCTGTTCACGATCAGCTCCAGCAGCTCCCCCAGCGTCCCGCCCGCCGCCTTGGCCGCCACCTCCGCCTGCCGCCTGGCGATCTGCACCGCCTGCGTCAGCGCCGCGTCCTGCGGCCCCGAGAGATCCTTCACGCTGAACTCGAGCCCGGCGACCCGGTTGGCCCCGTTGCTGAGCGCGGCATCAATAATGAGCCCGGTCTGGTCGAGCTTGTCGGTGATCACCTGCACGGTGTTGCTCACCACGTACCCATCAATCACGGTCCGGCGCTCTTTCTCGTCGTAGCGCTGGTTCGGGCTCACCTGATAGTTGAGCGTCGTGATCTGCCCCGCCGGTACGCCAAGCCCCTTTACGGCCGCCAGAACCGCCGTCTGCTTCCGGTTGTTCTCCGCCGCCGCCAGCGCCGCCGTCTTCCCCCGCGTCTCCACGCTCAGCTGCACCTGCGCCCGGTCCGGCGTCACCCGCACCTCACCCCGCGCGGTGACATGGATCTGCGACGGCGTGGCGGTCGCCGTTTGGGCCATGACCGGGGCCGCCGAGGCCGCGACCGCCATCGCCATCCCCACCGCTCTCATCACTGAACGCATACGCATCCCGGAAAAAGTGAACATCAACGCGCCAGTATAAAATCATAAATGCGCCAAAATGCGCAAACTTCGCGTTCATGCATGAAACGCTGTGGCTGCTGCTGGCCACCCCCGTTCCAACGCTCATACCCCCGCCAGACTCAGCGGGTTCACGGCCCGCTGACCGCCACTGACACCCCAGCCCTTACCGCGGCCGTTCCACTTCGATCAGCAGATTCTGCAGATCGCTCGGGCTGATCCCCGGGATCCCCGCCGCCTGACCCAGCGTCTGCGGCCTGAGCGCTGACAGCTTGTGCCGAGCCTCGGTGCTCAACGTCGTCATCCGCAGGTAGTCCAGCGTGGCCGGCAACGCCACCGAGTGCATCGCCTGCAATCGCTTCGCGCGCGTCCGCTCCCGCTCGAAGTACCCCGCGTACTTGAGCTCCAGCTCCGCACTCACCAGCGTTTCCGCGCGATAGCCGTGCGTCACCTGCGCCGCCGCCAGCACGGCCTCCAGTGACACATTCGGCCGCTTCGCGATCTCCGCCGCGCGCATCGCATGCACCAACGGCGCAGAGCCCGCCCGCTCCAGCAGCGACGCGACCCACTCCGGCTTCACACTCGTCGCGTCGGCCAGCACCAAGACCTCCCGCACCGCCGCAATGCGCGCCGCCGCGTGCGCCGATTCGTCCGGCGTATACAACCCCGCCGCATCGGCAATCGCCGCCAACCGCTCGAGCGCATTGTCCTGCCGCACGGTGAGTCGGAATTCACTTCGCGACGTGAACAGGCGATAGGGCTCATCGACGCCACGCGTCACCAGATCGTCAATCAGCACGCCGATGTAACTCGTGTCGCGCCCCAGTACCACCGGTGCCTGGTCCAGCACCGCACGCGCCGCATTGAGCCCCGCGATCGTCCCCTGCCCCGCCGCCTCTTCGTACCCCGTCGTCCCATTCACCTGCCCGGCGAAATACAACCCGGCAATCGCGCGCGAGGCGAGCGACGGCTCCAGCTGCGTCGGCGGATAGTAGTCGTACTCAATCGCATAGCCGGCACGCGTCATCCGCACCTGCGACAGCCCCGGCACGGTGCGCAAAATCGCGAGCTGCACCGGTGCCGGCAGCGACGTCGACAGGCCGTTGACGTACATCTCCTGCG
>JBEIUK010000260.1:0-3838 GCA_040374415.1 Gemmatimonadaceae bacterium
GGCCAATGATCGCATGCCGCAGCGCGCGGTCGTTCATATCAATCGTACGCGGCCAGCTGATGCGACGGGGATCAAGATTGGTGCCATTCCCCTGCTGCAGATGATTGTCCATCATCGCCGACAGCAAGGAATGTGCACTCGAAATCGCGTGGAAATCGCCGGTGAAATGCAAGTTGATTTCATCCATCGGCAGCACCTGCGAATAGCCACCACCAGCAGCGCCCCCCTTCACCCCAAAGACCGGCCCAAGGCTCGGCTCGCGAATCGCCAGCACCGCATTCGTGCCAATGCGACGGAGCGCCTGCGCCAGGCCAACACTCACCGTGCTCTTCCCTTCACCGGCCGGCGTGGGATTGATCGCCGTCACCACCACCAGCTTCCCCTTCGCCGGACGCGTGGACAGTTCAAGCGGCAGCTTGGCCTTGTACTTCCCATACTGATCAATGTCGTCCGCATCGAGCCCCAGATCGGCGGCCACGGCGGTGATCGGCCGGAGTGTCGCCCCCTGGGCGATTTCGATATCGGTAGGGACAGCAGCAGCAGTCACAACGACTCCACGGTGGAAGGGGAGAGTGGAGCGGCATCCGCCCCAGAGGAGAAATGAGCACCGGCAGCCGAGAGCTCTGCCAATGTATTGCAATTCAGAAAGCTGTCCGCGATGTCGCGGGCATCGTGTACCGCGAGTGAGAGCTGCTCCAGCCACGTCGTGACCTTGCGCCCCCCATCACACAGATACTGCATCAGCCCATCGCGCACGGTCGTCCGGAGCAACAGAAAGAGCGGCTGCGTCCGCGTGCCATCATGCGGATAGACGGCATCCACGCCGGTCGCATCGAGCAGCGCCGCCAGCCGAGAGACCAACAATGGATCGAGCCGCGGACTGTCACCGGTGCAGCAGAAGGCATACGGGGTGGTGACCACGCCAAGCGCTGACACGATACCACCCAACGGCCCCTGACCTGCCTCAACGTCCGGCACGACCCGATCGCCCCATTGCCCATACGCATCGGCGTGCGCATTCGCACTGATCACCACGCACCCCACCTGTGGGGCGAGGCGCGCACGGACATGCTGTACCATCGGCTGCCCGGCCAGAGGCTGCAGTGGTTTCTCTACGCCGTCCATGCGGCGCGCCGATCCGCCACAGAGGATCACCCCCGTGATGGCGGAGGCGTCGATCGCCGCCACTGGAATCACTCGTGTTCCGTTGGGCGCATCCCCGCCACCGCCTTGAGCACCAAGGCATGCAGCGGGGTGGGCGAGGGCGTCAGACCGTTCGCGATCCCCAGCAGCTCCTTCCGCATGGCAGGATCCCAGAATTTGTGCAGATGCTCGCGCACCCCCTCCACCGCATCCTCTTCGGGATACGGCGCAAAGAACTGCGCGATCTGATTGGCCATCCGGACAAGATCATCAACATGCATCTCACGACTCCACGGGAAACCGCACCACCGCGTCGCCGGCTCGGCAGACCACGGGAATGCCAAGGGCCTGCGCCCACGAGAGCGCCATGCTCGTCGGGGCCGACAGGGTCGCCAACAGCTGCGTATTCGCCACGGCGGCCTTATACACCAGTTCGTAGCTGCACCGGGAACTCATCGCGACAAAGCCAGCCTCACCCAGCCGCCCCAGCCGCGCCAGCGCCCCCATGAGTTTGTCGAGCGCATTGTGCCGCCCGACATCCTCACGAAGCAGCTGAATCTGCCCGGACGGCGCACACCAGGCCGCCGCATGCACCGTGCGCGTTGCCTGATTGAGTGGCTGCAGCCGCGGCATGCTGTCGAAGGCCATCCGCACCGCAGCCTCAGTGATCGGTTGCAGCGTTCGCGGTTGCACGGCTCGGCGTCGCTGCAAATCGGCAAGCGACTCCAAACCACAGAGCCCGCAGGCGGAGTTCGAAGCAAGAGCCCGTCCACGAAGTGCCTCACGATCCAACGCCGACTCTGGCACTGCCAGATGCACCGTCACATCCTGCAAAAAACTTTCGACACGAACCGATTCAACAGCCGAGGCATCCGTCAGGACCCGCTCGGTGAGCGCCACGCCAATCGCCAGATCCTCGAGATCCTCCGGTGTCGCCAGCAGCACCGTCCACGGCGTGCCATTCAGCAGCAGCTGCACCGGCGCTTCCACGGCAATGCCCCAGCGGGCGTCGGTGACCAACCCCGACGCCGCATGCACCGTCACTGATCGCGTGACGGCCGCTTCAGTCAACCGGGCGGACCTCGACAGCCGTCACCTTGTACTCCGGACAGTTGGTGGCCCAGTCCGAGTACTCCGTGGTAATCACATTCGCCGCCGCTTCCGGATGATGGAAGGTGGTATACACGATCCCCTCCGGCACGCGATCGGTGATCGTGGCATGCAGCGTGATGTGCCCCTTCCGGCTCGCCAGCTGCACCCCATCACCCTCACCAATCCCGCGCACTTCGGCATCATGCGGATGGATCTCCAGCACATCTTCCGGATGCCAGATGGTGTTGGCCGTGCGACGCGTCTCCGTCCCCACGTTGTACTGCGACAGAATGCGCCCAGTGGTCAGCAGCAGCGGAAAGCGCCGCGTGGAGCGCTCTTCGGTCGGCACATACTGCGTAATGAGAAAGCGGCCCTTGCCACGCACGAACTTCTCTTCGTGCATAATGCGCGTGCCGTTCGGCGTTGCCGCCGTACACGGCCACTGCACGCTCCCTACCGCATCGAGATGCGCAAAGGAGACGCCGGCGAAGGTCGGCGTGAGCGACGCGATTTCATCCATGATCGCTGACGCATTCGCGTACGCCATCGGATAGCCCATCGCTGTCGACAGCCGACAGACAATCTCCCACTCCGACAACCCAGTACGCGACGGCATCGCCGGACGCACCCGATTGATCCGTCGCTCGGCGTTGGTAAACGTGCCGTCTTTCTCCAGGAACGCCGTCCCCGGAAAGAAGACATGCGCGTACTTCGCCGTTTCGTTCAGGAAGAGATCCTGCACCACCACGAACTCCATCGCCTGCAGCGCGTCGGTCACATGCTTCGTGTCCGGATCAGATTGCGCGATGTCTTCGCCGTGCACGAAGATCCCGTGAAACTGCCCCGCCGACGCTGCAGCCAGCATGTTCGGAATGCGCATCCCGGGCTCGGGGTCGAGCGCCACATTCCAGGCATGCTCGAACTGGCTCCGGGTGTCGTCATCGGAAATGTGCCGATACCCCGGCAGCTCATGCGGGAAGCTCCCCATGTCGCAGGAGCCCTGCACGTTGTTCTGCCCGCGAAGCGGATTCACCCCGGTCCCATCGCGCCCGAGTTGCCCGGCGGCCATGGCGAGATTCGCGATCCCCATGACCATCGTGCTCCCCTGGCTGTGCTCCGTCACCCCCAGGCCGTAGTAGATCGCGGCATTCCCGCCGGTCGCATACAACCGCGCCGCCGCCCGCAGATCCCCCGCCGGCACCCCGGAAAAGGCCTCGGTCGCCTCCGGGCTGTTCTCCGGCTGGGCAATAAAAGCCCGCCACTGCCCAAAGGAGACGGGATCACATCGTTCGGCGACGAACGATTCGTTCACCAGCCCCTCGGTGACAATCACATGCGCCAGCGCGTTGATCACCGCCACATTCGTCCCCGGACGGACCGGGAGATGATAGGCCGCCTGAATGTGCGGGCTCCGCACGAGATCGATCTTCCGGGGATCGATCACAATCAGCTTGGCCCCCTGCCGCAACCGCCGCTTCATTCGGGCCCCAAAGACCGGATGCGCATCGGTCGGGTTCGCCCCGATCACGACAATGACATCGGCCAGCTCGACGCTCTTGAAGTCCTGCGTCCCGGCCGCCGTCCCAAAGGTCTGCTTGAGCCC
>JBEIUK010000219.1:0-4838 GCA_040374415.1 Gemmatimonadaceae bacterium
CAGTGCCACGCCCCCTGGTACCGAGTCCACTGTGGTGGCCTCGGCCGTCACGCCGTCGACCAAACCCGCCGTTGCACCCGCTGTTGCACCCGCCGTTGCACCCGCCGTTGCACCCGCTGTTGCACCGGCTGTTGCACCGGCCGTTGTACCTACCGTTGCACCTGCGCCACCTCGAGACACCGTCAAGGCTGCGAAGCCGGCACCGCCCGTCGCGGTGGACGCGCCGAAGTCGGAACCGGTGAAAGTCGCCCCGCCGAAAGTCGAGCCACCGAAAACGGTGGTGCCGAAACCCGTGGCGCCGAAGCCCGATGTGCCGAAGCCCGATGCGCCCAAGCCGGAGCCTGCGAAAGTCGATCCCGACACACCGATGATCGGGCGCGGTGCCTCCGCGCCCCGCGGACAGACGCAGCCTTCGATCAAGAAGCGCATCACGATCTCGTTCGATCAGGTCGAGATCCGGGAAGTGATCGCGGCCTTCGCTGCCTTCTCCGGACGCACGATCATTCCGGGACGTGAAGTCACCGGGCTCGTGCAGGCGGATATTCGCGACAAACCCTGGGACGTCGCGCTCCAGGCGCTCCTGCAAGCCTACGGTCTCGCTGCCTCGGAAGACGCGAGCGGCATCATCACGATCGACAGCTACAAGAATTTGGCGGCGAATCAGGCGGTGGAACCGCTCGTCACCCAGATCATCGACATCAATTACGCCAAGGCCAACGCGCTCCAAAACACCGTCATGGCCCTCCTCGCCCGTGACTGCAGCACCATGGGGGGCAACGCCGGCGGCGGGAACACCGGAGGGCGCCCCGGTAGCGGTGGGATGAACGCCGGGTCGGGGCAGGGAAATCAAAGCTGCCTCGTACGCGGATCCGTCACCGCAGACAGCGCAACCAATAAGATGATCATCACCGACGTCCCGTCCCGGATGCCGGAGATCATCGCGCGCCTGCGGGAGCTCGATGTGCGGACCCCACAGGTCAACATCCGCGCCAAGATTGTCTTTGTAAACCGGACGGGCATTCAAGACATCGGGCTCGCCTACGATCTTGGGACCGGCACCAAGCAGTTCTTCCAACAGCTGGTCCCGCGTATCGATCCCAGCACGCTGAAGCCCGTGGATACCAACGGCGACGGCGTCCCGGACGCGCTCGGCGGCGGCGACGCCTTTAAAGGCCCCGCCCGCATCGCCCTCGGTGGCAATGCCCTCGCCGGCATCGCGAACGCCAACAACGCCATCAAGCCCAACGCGCTCAACCTCATCTACAGCACGGCGCTGGGACGCTATCAGCTCACCGCCTTCCTGAATGCGCTGCAATCGTCGTCGCTCGCCGATATCCAGTCGGAACCCAGCGTCACGATCCTGAATAACCGGAACGCGGAAATCTTCGTCGGCCAGGAAATCCCGATCCGCGTGATCGACGCGAGCGCGGGGGGCGGTGGACAGGGGGGAGCCGGTGGCGGCGGACAAGGCGGACAGCCGAACGCGCAGGCCTTCTTCCCCCGCGCGACGGTGTCGAAGGAAGAAGCCGGGATCAAGTTGTCCGTCACCCCACAGGTGACGAACAACCGCATGGTCATGCTGAGCATTAAAGCGGAAAACTCCAGCGCCGAAATCGCCGCGACCGACGTCGGGGTGATCTTCAACCGGCAGCGGGCGGAATCCCAAGTGCTGGTGAATGATGGCGAAGCCGCGGTGATCGGTGGCCTCACCGTTACCGAAACCACGCGCTATCGCAGTGGGATCCCGGTGCTCATGAACCTGCCGTGGATTGGCCGTCTCTTCTCGCAGAATACCAAAAACGAGATCAAGCGCGATCTGCTGATCCTCGTCACGCCCCATATCCTCGACGACGGCGCTCCTCCGCCGGCGAACCGCTAAGGTGGACGCACTCATCATGCGTGCTGCTCCCCTGCTGCAGAAACGTCGCGGGCCCATCTCGGCCTCTTGGCGGCTCGCCAGCCTCCTGGTGCTCGCCGCAGCCTGTCGTGGCGATACGCTCGTCGATCCGCCATTCCCGGACGCGGTCAAGCCGGCCGTGGCGCTCACCAAGGCGCTCAATCAGACCGATACGACGCTGGCCTTCACCGTCACCGCGACCGATAACATCGGCCTGAAGACCGTCCGCGTCCGCCTCACCGGCAGCGTCACGACGGCCTTCGATTCCACCTTTACCGCGGCCATCACCACCGTCGCCGTCCCACTGACGATCCGCGTCCCGGCGAGCGCGCCCCCGGGCGGCACGGTCAACGTCATCGCCACCGCGGTCGATGGCGCAGCCAACGGCTCCGATACCGCTCGGCTCGTGATGACGGTGGGGAACTACGATCCGCCAACGGCAGTCATCACGAGCCCCGTCGTCGGGACGCCCGTGGTCACCGGGAAGTCGCTCGTCCTCTCCCTCGCCGCGCGGGCCCGCTTCAAGGTCCGCACCCTCGGCTATGAAATTCAGGGCGCCTGGATCACGCGCGATTCCACCCAGCTGGCCGCGCCCCTCCGCGACTCGGTGGCGCTGCTCGATACCCTCGCCATCCCCGACACGCTCAAGGGCGCGACGATCACGGTCACGCCGTTCATCATCGATTCGCTGAATCAGCGGGTCCGGGGCACCGCGGTCTCCTACGCCGTCCAGTCGCCCACCACCCTCGCCACCCTCCCCGTCGTGCGCACCGGCGTCTCGGCGCGCGTCGAGATCAGCGACACGGTCTTCGTGGAAGCCACCGATCCCGTGGGGATCAGTGTCATTGGCTACGAGGTCCGCGCACTGAACGGGCAGTTGGTGCTCGCGGATTCCGCGACATCGACCGGTGGATTTACAACACTCGTCCGGACGTTCCGATCCCGCATTCCGGTGACCACGTTCCCAACCACCGTTACGGTGGCGGGCTTCGCGCGCAATACCAACGGACGACGGGATGTGGCCCGGTTCAGCGCCGGGGCGATTCGTCTGGATACCGTCGCGGTCGTGAACGGCTCCACCAATCCGCTCCCCAACGGCGGGCTGGTTGCCGACGCGCTCTACTTCCCGCGCACCGATCGGCTCTACCTCACCAACATCGATCGGAATCAGCTCGAGGTCTTCAACCTCGCCGATTCCTCCTTCAAGCAGGCGATCAACGTCGGGTCCCGCCCCTGGGGGCTGGCCGGATGGCCACGCAACCGCAGTGGTGCCCTTGGCGATACGCTCCTCGTCGCCAACTCTGGGGGGACGAACCTCAGCTACGTCGACCTGAACGCCGGCACGACCGGGCGCGAAGTCGGTCGGTATCTGCTGCCCAACATTCTGTTGTATACGGTGACGACGGTGCTCTCCAGCACCACCGGGCAGCCCATGCCGCAGCGCACCGTGTATGACCTCAGTGATCGCCCGCAGTTCCTGGCGACGACGTGCACGGGCGCGATCACGCCGGGTGCCCCCTGTGGCGATGTCGTGGCGGTGTACTCCACGACGCCCACCCCCGGACAGGCGGCACCGTTCGCCAAGCAGGGCTCCGTGCGCTGGGAGAATCTCTCCAAGCGGACCTCGCACTACTTCTTCGAGCAGGCCATGGGGCAGAGCGCGGGACGCGCGGATACCCTGGAAATTGAGCGCTTCGCCGCCGGTGGCTTCGGCAGTGATTCACTGCTCGTGCCCGCGAAGCAGGTCATCCGCACGCCCACCGGCGATGTGAACTACTCCGTCGTGGTACGCATCGACCAACTGACGTTCCGCGATACCACCTTTGTCCGGAACTCAGGGAACTTCCGTCGCGCCGTGGTCGGCGAAGGCGGAGCGGTGCAGGGGAGCCGCGCGCTCATGTTCGATGCGACGACCGGCTTCGATCTCACGCCCCCCATCCCCGTCATTGATCGCGGCCTCTCGCGACCCCTCGATGTTACCGATTTCATCGCGAATACCTATTCGCGCGTGCAAGGCGTCGGCATCAACTTTGACGGTGAACTGGCAGCGGTGAAGGGAGACTCCACCTATCTCTTCGACCCCACCCTGCGGCTGCAAGGTCTCCTCCAGTCCCGCAGTGGCATCGGCGGCCTCGACTTCCATCCGCTGAACGCCGGACGGAATTCCGTACCGCTCAGCAGCCGCCTCATCTTCGTGGCCTCCAGCGAACCGGTCATCGACATCTTCGACAGCTACTGCTATCAGAAGGTCGCGTCGATCCCGATTCGGGATCCCATCATCGGCCCCGTCCGCTCGGCCGTCCGCCCCAACGGGCAGATCGTCCTGGTGGGGGCCACCGTCCGCGGCGTCACCCTGATCAGCCTCCCGAACAACTTCTCCACCACCTGCCTGTAACAGCCGCCGGTGGTGGCGGTACACGATGGACGGCCGCGTCGGGCCCGTGCGTTTCGCAGACCTTCTGCGTACGTTGACGGATGCTTCGTTTTACCACTGCCGGGGAGTCCCACGGCCCGACGTTGATCGCCCTCCTGGAGGGGATGCCCGCTGGCCTCCCGCTCCTCGCCGCCGACGTAGACACGGAACTGGCCCGTCGGCAGCAGGGGTATGGTCGCGGCCGTCGCATGCAAATCGAGACCGACCGGGCCGAGTTCGTCGCCGGCGTCCGCGCCGGTGAAACGATCGGGGCCCCGATCGGCATGCTCATTCGCAACAGTGACTGGAAGAACTGGGTCGACATCATGGACCCGGCGCCGCGCCCCGAAGATGAGTCTGGCCCACGCAGGCGGCAGGTGACCCGGGTCCGTCCCGGCCATGCCGACCTGACGGGGATCCTGAAGTACGATCGGACCGACGCGCGGGACATCCTTGAGCGCGCCTCCGCCCGCGAAACAACCGCCCGGGTCGCCGCAGGCGCCGTCTGCCGCGTGCTCCTTCGCGAAG
>JBEIUK010000110.1:0-9448 GCA_040374415.1 Gemmatimonadaceae bacterium
GATGCTGGTCACGCTCTTTCCCACCGGCATGCTGGGGCTTGGGCTGACCGCACTGATGGCGTCGTTCATGTCCGGCATGGCGGGGAATGTGACCGCGTTCAATACCGTGTGGACCTACGATCTCTATCAGGCCCATCTCGTAAAGGGCGCCTCCGATGCGCATTACCTGCGCATGGGGCGGATCGCGACGGTGGGCGGCATTCTCCTGTCGGTCGCGGCCGCGTATGTCGCCGTCGCGTTCAACAACATCATGGAGTTCCTGCAGCTGGTGTTTGCGTTCGTGAATGCCCCGCTCTTCGCGACCTTCGCCCTCGGGATGTTCTGGAAGCGCGCGACCGGACATGGCGCGTTCTGGGGACTGGTGGCCGGTACGCTGGCCGCCGGGGTGCACCATGGCCTGTCGCTGGCGGTCGGGGCGACCCCTGGGGTCAAGGGCGGGTACTTTGGCGCCCTGCTGACGTATCCGAGCGAGATGGCCCAGACCTTTTGGACGGCGATCGCCGCGTTTTCGGTCTGCTGCGTGGGGACGATTGTCGTGAGTCTCGTCACGCGTCCACGCCCCGATGCCGAGCTCACGGGCTTGGTCTACTCGCTCACACCGCGAGCGGTTGATAGCACCTTAGTCTGGTGGCAGCGTCCCGCCCCCATGGCCGGGGCCGTGCTCGGCATGACGGTGCTGTTGAACGTGCTGTTCTTTTGACCTGCCACCACCACTTCTGGAGCGCGTGATGACCGATGGATCGGGTATGGATCTGCGCACCCCCATTGGGGCGCTGTTTGTGCTGCTTGGGGTGCTCTTGGCGGGCTACGGGCTGCTGACCGCAGGTGATGTCGCGTTGTACGCCCGCGCCGGCGGACAGAACATCAATGTGGTGTGGGGCGGCGTGATGCTGCTCTTCGGGGCGCTGATGCTTGCCCTCGCCGCCCGCGCGACGCGTTCGCGCTGACTTACTCCGTGGTCGGCTTGGCCACCCGTGGCGCGTAGGCTTCGAGATCACGCCCCAGCAACAGCGTGGCCGCGACCAGCACCGCGCTGAGCAGGAAGGGGCTTTGCTTCCCGAGATGATCGAAGGCCAGCCCGAAAAACACCGGGAAGCCAATCCGCGTGATCCCGCCAAAGGTCTGCTGCACACCCATGTATAAGCCGCGTTCACTGCTGCTGACCACGCGGCTCAGCATGGCGGTGACGCAGGGGAAGGTGAACGCCGTGCCGAGCGGCAACAGCCCCACCGCGATCACGAGGCCGACATAGTTCGTGGACAGCCCCACGCCAATCAGCCCGGCGGCGAGCAGCAGCACGCCCATGCGACTGAGCCGTGGTTCACCAATCCGATCCACCAGCTTGCCGAGCATCAGCGCCCGCACGACGACACTCAGCGTGCCGATGTACATGAAGACAAAGCCGATCGTCTTCGCCGTGACGCCAAAGCGGTAGGAGAGATAGAGCGCCAGGATGGAGGTGCATCCCTGGAAGCCGCCAATGGCGATCGCGTAAATCAGAATCAGCCGCGAGGCTGGTTCGTGCGAATGGGAGACCACGCGCAGGACGGCCTCGCGGCTTCCCTTGGGCTTGTTCTTGCCGGTGGCCGCACCACTCGGCGTGCGCGCTTCCGGGAGGAACCGCCAGGCGAAGACGATGTTCACGAGGCAGAGCGACGCCGCCACGAGCCCGGGGGTGTGCAGTCCCCAGCTGCTGACGGCACTCCCGATCACCGGGCCGATCGCCACGCCGGCATTGGTGGCGGCACTGAGCCACCCCAACGATTTGGCGCGGTCTTCCGGCTTGGTGGCATCGGCAACGTATGCCTGAATCACGCTCACCGTGCCGCCCCCGGCTCCCTGCACAATGCGGGACAGGAAGAGCAGCCAGAGGCTGTCGGCGTAGGCAAAGACCACATAGGCCACAGCGCTCGAGACGAGCCCCACGATCAGCGCGGGGCGGCGTCCATACCGATCGCTGAACCGCCCCCAGATGGGTGCACTCACCAGTTGCGCGACGCTGAAGGCACTGACGAGCAGCCCCACCACAAAGCCGCCGGCGCCGAGGCTCTTCGCGTAGAAGGGGAGCAGCGGCAGAATCATCAACAGGCCGAGCATGTCGATGAACGCCGTGATCATCAGCACCAGCAGCTTGCCGAAGGTGCTCTGTTCCGGGGCGCCGCCGCTCGCGGCGGAGTCTGTCGCCGTCGACGGGGCTGTGCTCACTCCGGCTTCCCGAGGGCCGCCGGGGCGGCGCTCCGCCCCACGACGCCGGCCAGCGCGATGATCGTCACCACATACGGGATCATTTCCACAAACTGGCTGGGCACGAACTGTGCGCCCTGCAACTGAATCTGCATGGTTTCTGCCGCAGCAAAGAGAAGGCACGCAATGGCCACCCGACGTGGCTCCCAACGGCCAAAGATAACCGCGGCCAACGCGATGAAGCCGCGCCCGGCGCTCATGCCGTCGGTGAACTGATGTTGATCCAAGGCGAGATAGGCCCCGCCCAACGCGGCCAGCGATCCGCCCAGCAACAGGCCGCTGAGTCGAAGCGTCGGTACGGCAATACCCACCGATGCCGCCGCCTCCGGCTTCTCCCCCACCGCGCGCGCGCGCAGCCCAAACGGCGTCTGGTAGAGCAGCCAATGCAGCACGGGGAGCGACAACAGGCCAAGCCACACGACCGGATTCGCAAAACTCGCCAGCAGGCCGCTCATCGCGCCTTCACCGCCAAAGCCCGGCAGGCGCGGTGAATTACTGGCGCTGTCGAAGACCAACCGCAGGAAGAAGCGCGTCGATGCAACGGCCATCAGGTTGATCGCCACGCCGACGACGACCTGATCCGCTTTGAAGCGCAACGTGGCCACGGCGATGACCGTGCTGACGATCAGCCCCGCCACGATCGCCCCCAGCAGGCCAATCCACGGGTTGCCGCCGAAGTGACTCCCCATCGCGGCGCCAAAGGCCCCCGAGAGCATCAACCCTTCCAGGCCGAGCGCGATCACGCCGACCCGTTCCGACATGACGCCGCCGCCCGCCGCCAGCAGATACGGGACGGCAATGCGCATGGTCTGCAGGAGAAACGCGATCCCGTTCATGACGCCTTCTCCGCGGTCGTGCCGGCGACCGATTGCCGCACCTGCGCCGCGGCGGACCGCAGTTGACGCCGAACTTCGGGGACCGCCGTGGCGACCGCGAGAATCACGACCGCGGTCAAAATATCGGTGAGCTGCTTGGGGACGAGCGCATTCACCGCGAGCCCGCCCTGCGAGAGCGTCGCAAAGAGCACGGCGGCCAACACAATGCCCAGCGGATGATTCCGACCCACGAGGGCGACCGCGATGCCGAGAAATCCGGCGCCGCCCGCGAACCCTTCTTCGTAGTAGCCCTTGTAGCCGAGCACAAAGTTCATGCCACCAAGCCCCGCCAGCGCGCCCGAAAGCGCCATCGTCTGCCAGATCACGCCAGGGACCTGCACGCCGCCGTACTCCGCCGCATCCGGCTGCAGCCCTACGGCACGCAGTTCAAAGCCAAAGCGGGTGCGGAAGAGCGCCCACCAACAGACCACGGCGGCCGCGAGCGCAATCACGAGCGTGCCATTGGCCGCACTGCCGTGCAGGGCGGGGAAGAGGGTCGAGAGACGCGGCACCGTGCCCGCCACGACGGGCGGCGTGTGCAGCGTTTCCGGTACATGCAGCTTCGCTGAAATCACCCAGTTCAGGAGCGCGAGCACGACGAAGTTGAGCATGATCGTCACGATCACTTCACTGGCCCCAAAGCGCGCCCGCAACGCGCCGGGAATCGCGCCAACGGTCGCCCCACCGACGCCGGCCGCCAGCACACAGAGGGCGAGTGCGAAGGCACCGGGGAGCCCCGCGGGGAGCAGCATCCCAACGACACCCGCGGCGAAGCCACCCATCGCGAGTTGCGACTCCGCCCCCACATTGAAGAGCCCCGCCCGTCCGGCCAGCGCGAACGCCAAACCGGTGCAGGTCAGCGTGGTGGTTTTATACAGCACCTGACCGATCCCGTACGGATTGCCCCACGTCCCTTCGACCAGCAGGCGGAAGACCGTGCGCGGCGCCTCACCAAAGGTCAGGATCAGCACGTCACCCACGACCGCCGCTACGAGCAGGGCGACGACCAGCGGTAACAGCTGCTCCGCGAGCGCCCGGAGACGCGGCGTCATACGGTGGCTCCGGTCATAAAGCGGCCGAGCATCTCCATCGTCGCCTCGGCGCGAGGGAGCACGGTGGAGAAACGCCCCCCGTACATGACCGCCACGCGATCCGAGAGGGCCAGCACTTCCTGCAGGTCCGCGCTCACCAGCACAATGGCTTTCCCCGCATCGCGCGCCGCGCGGAGCTGCGCGTGAATGAATTCAATGGCCCCCACATCCACGCCGCGGGTGGGCTGCGCCGCGAGGAGCACCGTAAAGGCGCGTCCCATCTCGCGCGCGATGACCACCTTCTGCTGATTGCCCCCCGAGAGGGCCCGCGCCGCAAGCGACGGCATGGGTGGTCGGATATCAAAGGTCCGCACCTGTTCCTCGGCGTGCGCCGCGATCCGGGCCGTCTCCAGCCCGAACGCCGTCGCGAAGTGATGCTGTCGCCCAAGAATCAGATTGTCCGCGATCGAATAGTCGAGAATGAGTCCGCGCCGATGGCGGTCTTCCGGAATGTGCGACAAGCCGGCATCGGCGCGATCGCGGACCGTCTGGGCCGTGATGTCCTGCGTGCCCAGGTGCACCGTGCCCGCGCGCACGGCGCGAAGTCCGGCAATCGCTTCCAAGAGCTCAGTCTGTCCGTTCCCTTCCACACCCGCGATTCCCAGCACTTCGCCGGGATACACGACGCAGCTCAGATCACGTACGGCCTCCGTACCACGATCCGAACGCACCGTGAGTCCGGTGATTCGCAGGGCAGGGGCGCTTGATGCGGCCGACACCGTGCGCGGCGCAGGCGCCGGGGTATCCTGCGCCAAAAGCACGTCACGGCCCACCATGGCCCGCGCGATATCGCTCGCCGTGCTCCCCGCTGTCGCAAAACGCGAGACGGTCGTACCAGCACGCATCACGGTGATCGTATCCGAGACGCTCAGGACTTCATCCAACTTGTGCGTGATCAGGATGATCGTGCCGCCGCTCGCCCGCACCGTACGGAGCACGCGCCAAAGCTCCTCCACTTCTGGTGGCGATAGCACCGCCGTCGGCTCATCCAGAATGAGAATCCGGGCGCCGCGATGCAGGGTCTTGAGGATTTCCACCCGCTGCGCTTCGCCGACGCTGAGATCGGCCACGAGTGCGGTGGGATCCACCTGCAACCCCGTGCGCGCCGAGAGCGCGGCGACCTCGGTGATGGCCTTCGTGCGATCGATGCGCCAGCCTCGCGTCGGCTCCATCCCCAGCACCACATTTTCAGCGACCGTCAACGTGGGCACCAGCATGAAGTGCTGATGCACCATGCCGACGCCGGCCTTGATGGCCTCCGGCGTGGACCATCCGGTGACGGTGCGGCCATCGACGGAGACCGCGCCGGCATCAGGGGAGAGCGTCCCCGCCAGAATACGCATCAGCGTACTCTTACCCGCGCCGTTTTCTCCCACCAGCGCATGGATTTCACCGGGGGCCACGGTCAGGGTGGCGCCACTGTTCGCGGTGACGCCGCCAAAGCGCTTGACGATGCCGGTGAGACTGACCGCCGCGGCGGCGGACCCGCTCTGGCTCATCGGGTGCTCGGCACGGTGATGCGTCCGGCGATGATCTCGGCGGTGAGCGTGTCCAATCGGGCTCGCACCGCGTCCGGAATCATCGCCTTGTTCCGCGCATCGTACACATAGCCGACGCCGCGTTCGGCCAGACCAAACTGCTGGATGCCGCCTTGGAAGTGCCCCTCCTTCACGGCCTTCACCGCTTGGAAGACCGATTCGTCGATCCCCTTCACCATGCTGGTGAGGACATAGCCAGGCGCTTCATCGAACTGATCAGCGTCCACGCCAATCGCGAGCTTGCCCGCCGAGCGTGCCGCTTCGAAGACGCCAAGTCCGGTGGAGCCAGAGGCATGGAAGATGACATTCACCCCCTGACTGTACTGACTGAGCGCCATTTCTTTGCCTTTCCCTGGATTGCGGAAGGCTTCGGGGGTGACCCCCGCATACGCGACCACGACCTCGCAGTCGGGGCAGACGTATTTCACGCCGGCGCGGTAGCCCGCTTCGAACTTGTGAATGAGCGCGATGTCCATGCCGCCAATGAAGCCGACCTTCTTGCTCTTCCCCACGAGCGCGGCGAGCGCGCCGACCAGAAAGGAGCCTTGCTCCTCGCGGAACTTGAGCGCCACCAGATTGGCGGGCATGGGGAGCGGCCGTCCCAGGCTGTCCATCGAGACGGCGTAATCGACATCCGCAAAGCGGACGTTGGGGTATTCCTTCGCGAGGGTGTTGACGTCGTCGCTGAAGATGAAGCCGACACCGATCACCAGGTCGAGCCCTTCGGCGGCGAGCAGGCGCAGGCCAGCTTCGCGGTCGGAGCCTTCGCCGGGCTCAATGAAACGGACACGGGCGCCGAGGTCACGGGCGGCGCGGACGCCGCCAAGATAGGCACCGTCATTAAACGACTTGTCGCCGCGTCCCCCGATATCGAAGACAATGCCGACATCGAGGCCTTCGGACGCGTCGGCCCGCGTGGCACTGGCTGGCGTGATGGTCAGCAGTGCCACGTGGGCCGCGAGCAGTATCCCGATCAGAACGAGAGTTCGGCGCATGGCGTCGAACGGTCGCCAGTCGGTGGCGTGCTTACTTGATGGCCTTGTAGCGGAAGCCCACGGCGCCCGGCGCCGCGGCCTTGAAGGTCACGTTCTTCGAGTCGCCCTTCTTGACAGGGCCCACCTTCTCCGTCGCCGAGCCCACCGTGGCGCCCGCGACGTCCACGAACTCCACCGTCACACTGTAATTCCCCTCGGCGGCCGCCTGCTGCTCAAAGCGCAGGGCGAGCGTGGTTTCCTTCGCGCCGCGCGTGAAGCCGGAGACATCGACCTTCACCGGCAGCCCATCGGCATACGCCTGATACTTGAGCAGCGTGTCCGACCAGGCCTTGCGCTCAGCATTCGCATCAGTGATCGCCTTGCGCTCGGCCGGCGTCGGCGCCGCCTTGTTCTTGGCCGTCGGAATCTTCACCGCGTTGGCCATCCCCTGCGCATGGTAGGCAAACCACATCCAGCCCGTGTGATTGTTCGGTTCGATCTCCACCAGCTTGCGGGCCGGCGGCAGCATCTTCGCGTATTCCTGCTTGCCGTTGTACATCAGCGGCAGGTTGAGGAGCGCGTCATGCGAGTACGGGTTGGCGATCAGGGCGCCTTCGAAGAGCGTGGTGGCATCGTCCGGCTTGTTCAGCTGCGACGCGAGCGAGGCGGCCAACGTCAGCACCCCTTCGGAGTAGTTCTTGGGATTGGCCTTCATGTCGCCGTACATCGTGATGACGGCCGCCGTATCGCCAGACATCATCAGTGCTTCCGACCAGCTCTGCACAATGCTCGGCGCTTCCGCCCGGTCCTTCATGATGCCAAAGAGCGTCTTGAAGCTGGCGGCCGCGTCCCGCGCCATCGTCTGCTTTTCCGCGCCCGATGCCGCCATCGCCCCTTCGAATTGGTTCACGGCGATGAGATACTGGCTCTGGTTCTTGAGGTCGCGATAGTTCGTATCCGCTCCCGACGTCGTAACGACCATCTTCCAGTGCCCAATGGCGCTGGCACGATCCTTCGCCGCGTTGGCCACGCTCGCCATCACGTAATGCGGATACGGATTATCCGCCGAGAGCTTGAGGGAACGACGCGCATAGAGCGACGCCGAGTCCATCTGGCCGGCGTTGGAGGCGTCCAGCGCCTTCCGCGTCACCGCGAGCCACACTTCGTTCTGCCGCATCCCCTTCACGTCGGCTTCGCAGGCCGGCAGCGCGGCCACAATGGCCTTCAGCGACGCGTCCAGCGCGTCGATGAGGTCGATCGTTTCCGTCGGATTGCTCTGGTAGCCAATCGCGCCACGCGCCGGCGTCAGGCTGACGCCCGCTTCCGTGCCCCACATGGTGAGTGCCTGCGCGAGGCGCAGGTTGTAGCCGGCCGGATTCTTGGCGAAGCGCTCCGGCTTCGTGTCCAGCTCCTTCATAATCCCCTTCAGGGCAGACTGCCGGTCGGCAGCATTCGGGACCCCTTTCGCGCGCTGGAACTGCAGTTCAAGCACCGCCAGTTCCTTCGGCGTGTTGGCGTCGATCGTGCAGCCGGCGCTGACACCACCGGGCTGCGCCGCAAGGACGGCCGGCGCCACTGACAGGGCGCCAAGGAGAGTGATGGCGCGGGCACGACGCGTGGACGACAAACGCATGACTGCAACTCCTGCAGGAAAGGGCGGATGCCCCAGGGCGGACCCCGTGGCTGGCATCAGCGCATGTGAGATAGTTGATTGAAAATACCTCACTGGTCGGGATTCGTCCAAACGTTGCACCCCGTCGCCTGTCGTTATGCCTGTCCGTTTGCCGCCGGTCACCGAGGACGCCTCGCGCGTCCTGCTGGAAGCCCTCATTGACTATGCCGGCCTGTTTCCGCCGGCTGGCCTGACCATGCCGGTCGCCGTCCGGCAGTACGCGCACTATCGCGCCGGCGGGACCGGGTGGATGCTGGGGCGGTTTATCTGCCCGGCTGCCGCGCTCGAGCAGTTCTCTACGCATGCCGACCCGTTACTGCCCCGGGATGCCGGGGCGATCCCGTGGCGGGTGTCGGTGACCGGGAGCGGGGACCTCGGGGCCGATCTCGCCGCGATCGCCGCCTTCAATGAGCGGCATCGGGTCTGTTTCGACGAATGCAGCGCCGTGGTGGACAGCCTCGAAGTCCGGGCCGACAGCGAACAGGCGATACGCGCCATCGATGCGGCTGTCCCCCGGGAGCTCACCGTCTATCTCGAGCTGCCGCTGGCCCAGGCCTCCGCCTTGATGCCCGTGGTGGCCGACACGGGGCGGCGGGCCAAGATGCGCACCGGCGGGGTGGTCCCGGAGGCATTTCCGGCCGCCGAGGCGGTGGTCGCGTTCCTGTCGGCCTGCATCGCGGCGGGGGTTACCACTAAGGCGACCGCCGGGCTGCATCATCCGGTCTGCGGGCTCTATCGGCTGACCTACGACGAGCAGGCCACGGTCGGCCCCATGTTCGGGCACCTCAATCTGCTCTTGGCCGCCGCTTGGCTCCTGGACGGCGGCGGGGCCCCCGAGGCGATGGCGCTGCTCACGGAGCGCGACGCTGACCGGTTCCAGATCACCCCCGAGCAGGTCGTCTGGGCGGGACGTGACGCCACGCAGTCCTTCGATCGCACCCTCCTGCATCGGCTGCGAACCACGCTGCTCGCCGGTGTGGGCTCCTGTTCGTTCACCGAACCGGTGGATGAACTCCGCGCGCTGCATTGGATCTGAGCCGGCTCTCTTCGCTGC
>JBEIUK010000013.1:0-23686 GCA_040374415.1 Gemmatimonadaceae bacterium
AAACTCCGTCATCCGCTTGGACGAAATCAGATGCGCGGACGCATAGATCGTGCTGTACGGATTGGCGATGTCCCACAAGCCACCCACATCGTCATGCAGCTCATACCCGCGCACATTGAAGCCGTGCGCCAGCAGCTGCCGCGCGGTGGCGAGCCCCATCGGGCCCGCACCGATCACCGCCACGGTGCGGGTTGCCGTCATGGCATCCCCGTTTCGCCCGGAATCCCTGCGCGAATGCGCGCGGAAAAGTCTGCGGTGCCATCGGCCTCGCGCGCGCGTGCCGTGATATCGGACACTCGGCGGAGCGCATCGAGCGACAGCGTCGTGTCAAGGAAATGCTGCTCGCGCAACCGCTCATCGAGATGCCCGTTGGCGAGCAGGCGCCAATCAAGCGGGTCCTTCATGGCGGCCACCCGGTTGGCATTCTGCTCAATCGTCGTGGTGCAATTCGATGTCGCGGCATTGTACCACGCCGGCTGCGCCGCCAGCGCATTGATCGCGGCGACATACTGCTGTAGCAGCTTCTGTGCCGTCGCCGGCTGAATGTCGAGGTGCATCAGCCGCACCTGCTCCCCCCGCTGTGTCGTGCGCACCGCCACGACATCGCGCTCGTCAGCGACTACGTAGTAGAGCTCGAACTGCCGGAAGAATCCCAGCAGCGCGGAGTACGACTCGCCCTGCTCCTTGCGGGTTTCGATGGAAATCGCCAGCGGCGGTTCGCCGGCCACATGGAAGCTCAGAATGGTATGACCGTAGAGTGTGGGGCCCCAGAACGAGAGCAGCAGATCGGCGCCTGTGACCTGCGTGAGATCAATGCGGCGCGTCGTCCATGCCGGCGTCATCGCCGATTCCGTCGCGCCGTAGCGGAAGTCGCGCACGTTATGGACCGTGAGCACCGTGCCCGATGCCTCCACGTGCGGCAGGTTGGCCACCTCCGGTACCCACTGCCGGTCCTGCCGAGGGGCGAGCTGCAGCCACCACACCAGAACGCTCAGGAACGGGACGGCGACCAGCAGGCGCTGCCACCCGGTTGTGCGACGCCAGAGCAGCACCATCGCCACCGGCACCGCCGCGGCGAGTGCGCCGGTCATGACACGGTTTCCGGGGCCATCAATCCAGAGTGCCGCCATCGCCCACAGGGAGACTACGGCCAGACCGAGACCCCAGAGGAGCTGCCCGAGACGACGCATCAGGGCACCCGGTCCATATCCGCCCGCAGATCGGTCAGCACATGGTCGTATTGCGTGATGCGCAGGACACCACGCCGCGGATATTCGAGATCGAGCGTCAGCCAGGTCGTCAGCGCGAGCGTCGTGGCGAAGACCAGCATATGGATGCGACTGATCCGCGGATTGGGGGCCATTGCCACCCCCGAGATAAAGGCGCCGATCAGCATGAGCAGCAGCATGATCGCATACAGCAGCGTCGGCTGATGCACTTCCATCGCCATCGTCCGGGTGGTGGCCATATCGAACATCTCGTTCATGGCGGGGATCACCGTGGTGATCACCCGTTGCCCCTCCGTCGTGCTCACCGCCTCCACCACCTGCTTCCAGAGCATGGTCTGTGCGATCGCGGTCGCCTGCACGCCGGTGGCGACGGCCGCCGAGTCGCCGGGATCCCGATAGACCGACAGTCGGGCGTCGACATAGCACCGGAAGGCCGCCCGGATCGCCGGCTGGCTGGACGCGGGAAGCAGATCAATGCGCAGCCACGCCGTGCCGACGGCATTGGCTTCCTGCGTGATCAGGTCGCGCCGATCGGCGAAGCGGGTGGCCGCGCCGGAGAAGCTGAAGGCCAGCATCAGGCCAAGGAGCGCGAAGACGGCACCTTCAATGGCGCCATGGCCGGCGTCACCGCCGGTGCCACTGCCGGTGCCACCGCCGGTGGCGGATCGCTGCGCCAGGCGTTGCCGACCGATCCGATGACCGGCCCACATGGTCCCGATGAGCGCGGCGAAGGTGCCGACGCCAATTCCAATGCTTTGCGGAAGGATTCCCATGGCGTCAATGCTCCAGTCCGGGCGCCGGATTGGCAAGCGGTGGGGCCCGTCATTGGAGGGCCGGTCCTCTTCGGGGTGCTTGCCTCCCCGCCCGTTCCGGCGGTATGGTAGCGGCTGCGACTCCCCCTGTCTCTGTCCCGACTACGATGATCCGACGGTTCCCGGCCGCGTCGGCTGCCCTCACCCTGCTGCTCGCGACCACCCCCGCCACGCTGCTCGCGCAGCAGGCGCCACGCTGTGCTCCCGGCAAGACCGCGCTGGTGCTCCCCGGCGGTGGGGTCCGTGGGATGGCGCACATTGGCGTCATCCGGATGCTCGATTCCCTCGGGATCGTCCCAGATCTCGTCGTCGGCACCTCGATGGGCTCCATTATTGGGGCGCTGTACGCGAGCGGTTATAACGGCGCCGAGATCGAAGCGATCACCCTGCGCTTCAATGTCGGCGATTTTGTGGGGCGCTATGTCCCGCAGTTTCCGTCGCGCGTTTCCCCCCTCGACGCCGCTGCTGGTCTGGGAAGACGGCGCCGATGGCCTGTCATTACAGACGAGCGCCGCGCAGGAAGGGCGGATCAACACGCTCATGTCCGCGCTGATGCTCCGCGGGAATGTGCTCGCCCGCGGCAACTTTGATCGGCTCCCCATCCCCTACCGCGCCGTGGCCGCCGATCTCGCCACCGGCCGCAAGGTGGTGATCGGCACGGGCGATCTCGCCCTCGCCGTCCGTGCCTCCTTCGCGATTCCGCTCGTCTTTACCCCTGTCCAGCGCGCTGGGGCCATGCTGGTGGATGGTGGGGTCGCCGAAAATATTCCGGTGGAAACGGCGCGGCAGCTCGGCGCGACGCGCGTGATTGTCTCGCAGCTCACCGATACCAGTGACACCGGCGGACCCTCTGCGAGCACCGGGGCCGTCGCCGCGCAGCTCGTGGCCTTCCTCTTCAGCGCCAACACCCCCACGCTCCGCCCGGGCGATGTCGAAGTCCGGTCCAATGTCACCGGCGTCAACAACCTCGACTTCTCGGCGCCCACGGTGCGATCCACCGTGCTCAAGGGCGAGGCGGCGGCGAAGGTGTTGCAAGAACAGGCAGCCTGTCTCCCCAAGGGGACGCGCCGGACGGTTCCGGTGCCGCCGGTCACGGCGGAGCTGCTGGATCCGGCGACCGATGCCACGGCGAAGGCGGTCGTGCGTGGGGCGCTGTCGCAGTATCGCGACGTCTCCGAACCGCAGGCCATGAAGCTCGGGTCCGTGGTGCGCCGTCTGCCCATCGACAGCATTCAGGCGCGCATTGCCCAGCTGGGCGACGCGGAGCTCATTCGGTCGCTCTGGCTCAATCCGCAGGCGCGTGGTGATTCGGTGCAGTTCGCGCCCACGATTGGGCTGGCCCCGCGACGGGTCCTCGCCGCCGGCGCGGTGTACGATAACGACTACGGCGGGCGCCTCTGGCTTGGCATGATCAACCGCCGCCTCTTTGGCACGGCCCTCGAAGGGCGTGGTCTGCTCGCGCTCGGGGAGTTCCGTCAGGATGTGCAGCTTTCCGTGCGCCAGTCCTATCGCGATGGCGGGTATGGCGTATCGCCGCTCGTCTCGCTCACGCTGGGGCACGAGGACGTGCGACTCGTGAGTGCCCTCACCAACAATGAGCTGTCACGATCGAACTGGCCGCAGATCAATGAAGCGGTGTTGCGGATCACGGCCGACGCGCCGCTGAATACCCGATGGACGGCCCGTGCCGGCGCGATTGTGCGGACCTACGACGAGCAGATTGGCACATCGGCGCAGCCCACCTTCTCGGCGATCACTACGCTGAAGGATCAGTCACGCACCGCGGTGGGCGCGACGCTGTTGCTTCGTTGGTCGGGGGGCGAGGGGGTCGGCGCCCTTGAAACCCAGGCCGAGCTCACGACGCGCTACGCGTATGCCAATACCGTCGCGCGTATCGTGCAGTCTGTCGGTCGCTGGACGCTGCAACCACAGCTTCGACTCGCGTGGGCCAACGAGGGCACGCCGTCGCATCTGCGCCCCGCGTTGGGCGATAAAGACGGCTTTGCCGGGATGCGCATTAATTCCGGGCTGGGCGGACGTGAAGCGATGGCCAGCCTCGATGCCGGCTATGCGCTCGTCGGCCCGCTGCGACTGCAGGTGACCGGGATGGCCGGGCAGAGCTGGAGCACCAAAGGGGTGCGCCTCTTCGATCAGGACGTGGTGATGGGGCTTCGGGCCGGCGTCGGGATCGAATCACCCATCGGGCCGATCCGCATTCAGTACGGCCGCAATTCGCTGCAGCAGCGCGCCTGGTTCGTGCGCGTGGCGCGCTGGTTCTAAGACCAGCGCGCTGACGCACGTGCAACGCCGCTAGCCGACGTCGCTCGCGTCCGTCGGCAGAAAGAGCGGACGCGCCAGCCCGCCGGTGTCGTCGTAGAACTGCACGGCACCGGGGGTGAACTGCTTGGCCAGCAGAATGATCTGGCCGGTGTGTCCGGCGAAGTGCTCAACGACATGATAAATCGCGCTGAACACATTGGTGTCGCGCCCCTGAATCGCCCGGGAGGCGGCGAGCTCCTCCGCTGACAGGGCGCGGATCACGGCGCAGGCGTCGGTGCAGGTGGCGTCAAGCGCCGCGAGCAACGACGCAGCGTCGCCGCCGTCCTGCGCGGCGAACTCCGCATCGCGGTGGCGCTGATCCAGCGCGCCGCCCACGCCACTGATAATCCACTGGCGCACATTCCCACTCAGGTGCAGCAGCAGATTCCCGGCGCTGTTCGCGCCGGGATGGGGACGCCACCACAGCTGGTCGGGGGACATCGTGTGAACCGCCGCGCGGATCTTGGCGGGATACTCCACGCCAAGGTAGTAGCACGACCGGTCGAGGAACCGCGCGGCGAGTTCGGAGGTCATCGCTTAATCGAACGCGGCGCCAACGTTGATCTTGCGGATCAACAGCCACGGCGAGCCATGCGAAATGCTGTTGGTCTGCACCGGCTGCCCCTTCGCATCGCCGCCCGTGCCGTGCATCTGCCATTCCTTCGGACCGGTGATGCCGTCGAGGTTGGCCCAGAAGTCCGTGGTGATGGCGTTATACGTGACGTCGGTGACCTGCCGAGTGATCTTGCCGTTCTTGATCTCCCAGAAGATGTGCCCACCGAACTGCCCGTTGTACCGCTGCTGATCGATGGAGTAGCTGCCACGGCCATCAATCATCACGCCATCCTTCACATCGGCGATCAGCTGATCCCGCGTCGGCGAGTTGGCCGGCCCCGGCTCCACATGCACATTCGGCATACGCAGGAACGGATAGTCGCGCCACGAGGTCCCGAAGGTGCAGCCACGGCTTTCCTTCTCACCCATCAGATGCGCGGTTTCGCGGTTCGTGGTGAGCCCCACCAGCACCCCATCGCGAATGAGCGGCCACTTCTGCGTCTTCACGCCATCATCGTCAAAGCCCACCGTGCCAATGCCGGTGCTCGTCTTGTCGGCGGTGACGTTGAAGTGCTTGGAGCCGTACTTCAGCTTGCCCACATCGCTCACCTTCACAAAGCTCGTGCCCGCATAGTTGGCCTCGTAGCCGACAATACGATCGAGTTCGGTCGCATGCGCCACGATCTCATGGATCGTGAGCATGGCATGCGACGGCGACAGAATGAGATCCTTGAGCCCGCTCGACCCCAGCGGCTTCGCCGTGCACATCTCCACCGCATCCGTCGCCACCTTCTCGGCCTGATCCATGAAGTCGCACTGTTCCGCGATCTCCCAGCCGCCGGTCCCCGGCACGCCCGGATACTGCCGGGTGCGCGTGACATCACCAACCTTCGCCGTGACGTTCATGTTCGGCGTCGTCGTGAACAGCTCCTGCTCGATGTAGGAGCCTTCACTGCTCGCGAAGTAGCGCCATTCGTAGTTGTGCTGCACGGTGACGTTCACCGCCGTCACGCCGGCCACCTTGCCGGCCTTGTCGGCGATCGCCTGCGCCCACGCCTGCTTGTCGGTCTGCGAGACCGACGTGGGATGCTTCACCATCGGCGTGATGTAGTGTTCCTGATACGCCCGGTTGGGCGCGAGCTTGAGATCGGCCTTCTTCGCGATCGCGCTCGCCTTCGCAACTTCGGTGGCCATGCGCGTCACACGACGCAATTCATCTTCGGTGACGATGGGGCTCGACGCGAAGCCCCAGACACCGCTGTGAATCACGCGCACGCCAAAGCCACCGGCCTGACGGTCCGCATCGTTGGGGATCCCCGTATTGCGACCGCCACCACCACGTCCGCCTCGGCCGCCGCCACCACCACCACCGCCACCGCCGCCACCAAAGCCGCCGCGTCCACCACCGGGACCACCGGTGCCTTCCGTGCGGAAGTTGGCCGTGGCACCCGGAAGCGACGAGGTCATGGTGAAGCGTACGTCGGCGTAGCTGCAGCCAGCGAGCTTCGCTTCGGCGAGAATGATGTCGGCCATGCCGCGAAACTTCGTTTCGAGCGGCAGGCCACGCGGCGAGTCGGCGAGGATCTGGCCGAACAGGTCACGCGAATAAAGCGTCAGCGCCGCGCCGGCGCCGAACTTCTTGAGAAAATCACGACGGGATGCACTCATGGGATGTCCGGGTTAGACGGCCGGAGAGACCGACGTCATGTAAAACTCTTCAAGGCGCACCGGTGGCACGAGTGCGGCGGCGTTATCAAAGCCTTCACCGGTGAACATCGGCACCGGCTTCCCCACGAGCGTCAGATTGTTGTAAGCGACGAGCGGGGACATGTTCCAGCGGAAATTCTGCACCGGGCCAACGATCTCCCCGTTCTCGATCAGGAACAGCCCATCGCGCGTCATGCCGGTGTTGAGGAGTGGCTGCTCCTGCGACGGCACCCCGCGGATATACCAGAACGACGTGACGAGCAGGCCACGCTTGGTCTGCTTGATCATCTGTTCCACCGACAGATCGGTGCCGGTCTGCACGAGACTCTGATTGGTCGTCGCGCCCGCACCCTGACCCATCGCGCGCAGCACGCCGTTCTCAATCCAGGTCACCGACTTTGCCGGACGATAGTCCGGATTGATTGGCGACTGGCGCAGAATGAGGTTGCCGATATCGCTCTTGAGCGAGAACTGCTCGCTGAACAGCTTGTCGCCGATTTTCTTCCCCTGCATGAACTGCTGCGGGCCGCCGAGCTGTCCAAAGAGCCCGCCGCCACCGCCGCCGCCGCCATCTGGGGCGCCGGCCGGAGCGCCACCCGCGCCAGGCGCACCACCACCCGGCGGAGCGCCCGGCGGGCCACCAAAGCCGCGACCCGCGGAGAAGATCGGTGTGAGCAACGACAGGAAGCGCGCGCTCGCGCGCGGTTCGAGAATCACGGTGTACCGTCCCGGCTCCAGCGCTTTCGCGTTCCGACTCTTCACCGCCTTGGTGGCGGCGGACTCGGTCAACGCGCGCGCGTTCACGAGGTTCAGATCCTTCACGCCACCGATCGCGGCAAAGCCGGACCCGCTCCCATCGGGCATGCGGCAGGTCAGCACAAAGCCGATGTCTGCGCTGCGATAGTAGGCGAAGAGTCCCTTCGAGTTCGCGGTGCAGGTCGCGATGTCGTTCTTCGGGATGTACCCGGCGCCGACCACGCCCTTCGAGGTCGCGAGGTCGATGCTCTCCTTCACCATGCGCGCCCGTTCCGCCGGTCCGGCATTCACCACACTCGGCAGCGCCGAATCGACGGGGACATAGTCCTGCGCGCCGAGCAGCTCGGGGAGGTTGGGCGCGTCATTCGCCTTCCCCGCTTCGGCGATGGCTTCGTCGACCATGGCCTTGAGACCGCCATCGCTGACATCGCGCGTGTTGGCGGTCCCGACCTTCTGGCCGACGCGGACCGTGACGGTCACGTTCCGGTCGAACTGGACGAGGTTGGTGGTGATGGACGAGTTGGCCCACCGCGTGCCGGACCGTTCACCGCCGGTGAACTGGACCTCGACGGTATCGGCTTTCGCCATGTCGATCACTTTGTCGGTGATCGCTTTGACCTGTTCGCGTGAGTACATGGGGACAACGGGAAAGAAGGAAACAGAGGCAGCAGAGGCATCAACGGATGCCGGCCAATTGATACAGACTCGGGGGAGTGATGAGGAGGCAGTCACCAACGAGTGCTAAGTCTTAAGACTTCCGACTCGTCTGTGACTGCTCCCTCATCACTTTCCCGAGTGTCAGTCGTACGGCGCGAACCCAGCTCCTTCTCCCGAGCGCCAGTCGCCCGTACCCTACTCCGGTCAGAAGACGCGGGGGATAAAGTACCGCCAGTTACCGGAGTCCGCGCCGCCGCCGGAGCCACCATTCGGCGGACAGACAGGCGAGGAGCGGTACCAGCCACAACGGGGCATGCATCGGAAACGCTGGACGCCGGGGTGCCGGACGCCCTGATGCCTGATCCGTCGCGAAGGGCAGCCGATCACCCGGGCCAAGGACCGGCAGCGGGACGGCGGTCGCTGTCTTCACCTCGGCCGTCGAGGGCCCCGAAACCCCGGGCGCCGTGGTGGCGATGGCCGGCGTGGTCGGGGGGCTCCCCGCCGTTCGCCACGCATCAAAGACGCCGCTCACCACCAGCATCCCCTCCCCGACCGGCACCCGCCAGACCACCGTCTCCCCGGTCTCCGCCAGCCAGGCTAATCGTTCGGCACCGAACGGTAGATGGTTCGGCACCCCGATCACCTGCCCCTGCCAGCGCAGCGAGTCGGCCGGCGCACCCGTCACCCCGGGGCCATGCACCACCGCCGGCGACCGGCGCGTCACCACCCGCCACCCCCCGGTCCCCAGCAGCGCGTCCACCGGACCCGGCGCCGCATGGTCTGGCAGCAGGACCACCGTGGCCCCGCCACGCAGCACCCCCTCCAGCGCCCGCACATCGGCCGCCGTCAGCGCCTCCGGCGCCCCGATCACCACAACGCCACCCGGTCCGGTCCGCACCGCCGACGCGAGCGCCATCGGCGCCGCCCCGGTGACCCGACTGGCCGTGACCCGACTGGCCGTGACCCGACTGGCCGTGACCCCGCTCGCCGACGTCGCCGTCACCACCCGACTGGTCACGGCATAGCGCAGATCCCGCGCCAGCGCCCGACGCTCAAAGGTCGAGCGCCACGATGGCCGAGTATCAAAGAAAAGCACCGGCGTCCGCACGGTATCCACCGCCACGGTGACGTCATGCCGGACGGTGTCCACCCCGCCGGCCATCACCGCCCGGATCCGGAGCGACGCCACCCCAAGCCCCCAGGGGACCACGGTAAGGGGGACCGTCAGCCGCGCCCCCGCGCGCCCCCTCGTCACCTCGCGCCGCACCTCCGCCACCACAGTCGACCCCGACAGCGCCGACACAATCACGGTGTCCTGCGGACGCCCACCATGCGCCTCGACGGTGGCCAGCACGGTGATCCGGCTCTCCAGATGCACGCGGCTCGGCGCCTGGATCCGCCGAAAGGCCACCCAGCCGCCGTCGCCATGCGCCGGCACCGAGACGGCCGGAAAGGCGACCGCCTCGAGTCCATCCGGCAGCCGCTCCCCCACCACCACGGTCCCGGCCGCGACCGGAAGCGGCGCGTCGAGCACCGTCGCCTGCGTCGAAAGCTGCCGCCGCACCGCGGCGAGCTGCGCCCGATCGTGCGCCGAATCGCTGGCGACCACGGACACCAGCGGACGGGACGCTCGGGGCATCAACCAGACGGGATCCCAGACGCCAAGGACAGCGATACCCACCGCCGTCGCCCGCAAGAGACTCGGCAGCCAGCCGCTCCCAGTGCTGCTCCCAGTGCTGCTCCCAGCAGCCCGCGTCCCCGCTGTGGTTCCGGTGCTCATCGCCGCGCCCCCCGGAGCCCGGACAGTCCGCGCCACCCCGGCGGCTCATCGCTCCGTGCAGACGCCGGCAACGTTCGGCCGATCGCCCGGGTCAGTCCCGCCGCGGCCGAATCGATCGCGACCCGACGTCGCGCCCCGTCGCGGCGCGACGCCTCGAGCAGCGCCTGGGCGACGGCCTGCGATGACGGCGATGACGGATCGGCGGCTAGCACCCGCTCCGCTAACCCGGCCAATTGCGCCGCCGCCCGATCTGACGCGCCAGCCGTCGAGGTGGAACCCACGGCCAGCAGCTCGGCCAGAACGGCGCGCAACGCGGCACGCGACGCGATACGGTCGCCGGTAGGGGGCGTCTCGCGTCCGGTCCCCAGACTGTCCATGCGCCCCGTGAGCCGACGGGTGGGATCGAGCTGCTCGCGTTGCGAGAGCGCGCGCATCAAAAAGCGCGACCGCGCAAAGGCCTCCTGCAGCTGCGTCAGCGCTTCCTTCTCGCGCGCCAGCGCCGGCGTCAGCTCACCGGCGGTGAGCGCGACCGCCGCGCGGCTCATCGCCCGCACCGCCTGCAGCAGCGCGACGCGCCCCCGGTTCACCATGCGCCCGGCAGCCAAATCACCCTCCGATTCGGTTTCGGCGGCCTCGTTGAGATCTCCGCCCGCCTCATCGGCCGAACTTTCCTGCGCGAACTCGCCCCCCATCATGAACACAAACTCCGCGCGCACCCGGCGTTGCTCAACGGCGAGCTGCTGCGCCTCGGCGGCCACCGCCTCTGTGCTCAACGTCTTGCGTGCCGCGAGCAGTCGCTCCGTCTTGAGGATGACCATCTGCTGGCTGAGCGCCGAGCGGTCTTCGTCCGGATCGGTGGAGAAACCGGTGGCGGCCATGCCACCGGGACTCACCAGCTCAATGAGGACGGCATCCGATTCCACGGCGGCGGCTCCGGGGCGTGCATCGCGCGCGAGGCCGCGCACGACGACGACATCGCCCGGCTCCGTGAGCAGCGAATCAAGCGCCAGCGTGGCCTGTCCGCGCCAGTGGGTGGCATTCGTGCGCGTGAGCTGCAGCGGCAGCGTGCCGTCGGCGAAGGTGAACCGTTCCCCGGAGCCTGAGACCTTCGTGTAGCGGAGCTGCAGCGCGGTGAGCCCGAGATCGTCGGTCGCGTCAATGACCACGGGCTGTGCGCGCGTGGCATCGGGCACCATGAGATCGCGCGCGGGGGTAGCGACCTGCACCTGTGGGGCCTCGTCGGCGCGCACCGAGAGACCGATCACGCGCCGCACACCGTCTGGCGCCCCACTACGCACCGGCTCCACCGCGAGATAGCCATCGCGCTGCGCCACGAAGCGGATCGTGAAGCGGCCATCGCGATCTGGTCCGATCGTGCGACGGCGCACCGGTGTGGCAGCCCCCGGGTCATCGAGCGGATGGAGGTCGTCGCTCGCGCTGTCGGGGAGCGTGACGCGCACGCTGTCGGCGATCCCGCGCATCCGGAGTTCGACCGTGCTGTAGGCGAGCAGTTCAAGACGTGTCGGATCTTCCACGCGTCGCGCGCCGCGACCCGTATAGGCGGGCGGGATTACCTCGGCGGTGATCGCGGTGATCGCCGCGCGTCCGGTGGCGCGCGCCACCACCGATCGCTCCGTGCGAGCGAGCGTGGTGCGGACCCAGCGCGCCGCTGGCATTTCGCGCGTCAGGAACAGCGCAAGCAGCCAGCCGCCAGCGGCCCAGAGGAGCCAGCGCCGCTCGCGATGCGGCGGAACCAGTGCGTTGACATCGAGCGTGGCTGCCAGCTGATCGGCCCGCGTCAGCACCAACGCCTCCGCGCCGGATTGCATCGCGCCACTGTTCTCACGTCGCCCAAGCAGTTCCTGCGCGGTCACCAACAAATTGCGCGCGGTTGGTACGCGTCCATCGAGGTCGCGCGCGGCCTGTGCCTCGGTCCAGGCAGTGCGGATCCATCCCACGAGTGCCCCCGCGAGCAACACAAGCAGGGAGACGCTCAGCGCAGAGGAGAGCGGCAGGAGCACCGAGGGCGCCGACTGCGCATCGCCGCGCAGCGCATAGTCCCGCAGCCACGCACGTCCCCCCATGAGCACTATCCAACCGGTTGCGATACCGATCGCGATCGCCATCGCGCGCAGGACGCCCAGCGCGCGCTGTCGCTGTTGCCGCTGCACGAGCGCTTGGCGAAGGACCGCTCCCGCGTTGCGATCAGCCACGACGACGCACCACCGTTTCCGCCCCCAGCAACAGGAGCACCAACAGCCAAAGCCACCGCGCATCCGTGGGGGTGGTGAGCGATTCGCGCTCCATCCCTGTGCCTGCACCGATCGGTGCGCCGGACGGCGCCCCGGCCCACGCGCGCAACGTCTCCGGTGCCACGGTGAGCGCCACCGCGGTCGCAACAGCCCCCGTGTCCGTGGCGGCATCGCGTGGCGCTGCGGTCATCACCGATCGCAGCGCCGTCGCTACACGACTCGTACTGTCAGTGCGGGTCCACAAGAA
Organism: Gemmatimonadaceae bacterium; assembly: GCA_040374415.1. GTDB lineage: Bacteria > Gemmatimonadota > Gemmatimonadetes > Gemmatimonadales > Gemmatimonadaceae > Gemmatimonas. Next base: position 12,315 of record JBEIUK010000013.1, read on the forward strand.
CAGGCGCACCGAGGCATCAGTTGGGATCGCCGCCGCGAGGACGGCGGGAGCGCCCGTCGCCGTCGTGGCCACCACCTGCACCCGCGCGCTGATCATTGTGTCCCGCAACGTCGTCGCCCACGCCGCCGAAACCAGCAGCGAATCCCGCTGCAGCATCGCCACCCGTTCGGCCATCCACCGCATCGCGGGCACCGTCGGCAGTGGCTGCACACGCGTCAGCCAAGTGGCGAGACTGTCATGGCCGGAAGCCGCGATCATCACCGGCGCCGCGCCGCGAAGATCAACCGCATGTGGCATCGCCGTATGCGGCATCAAACGGACGCGTATATCGGCAGGGAGCGCCGCAAAATCTGTTTTGTCCAAGGCGCTGCGCCGAAACGCGGACTCTACCACGAGCTCGCGGGGCGCCGGTTGCGTGCGCAGCCACGCCACAACACCTGGCAGTACGGCACGCACGGAACTGGTAGGAACGACCAGCCGAGCGCCGGTCTCGCGTCCGGTCTCGCGCCCGGTCTCGCCCTTTGCGACTGAATCACGCACGGCCGTCATGGCGGTATCAGAACGCTCGCTCGTGTCCACCACAATCACTCGGCTGAGTGACGCGGGCGTTACGCGCGTGCGCCAGACCGGTTGCGCCATGGCGGCGACGGCAGCGAGCACGATGGCGATGCGCAGCAACAGCAGCGGCCAGTCGCTCGGCTGCCGGTGTCGCGCAGGGCGGAGCCGAGTGCTGGTGAGAAAGCGCAGCGAGGGGAATGGCGTGGCACGCGGTGGACGCTGACTGATCAGATGCACCGCAATGGGGAGCGCCACCGCAATAGCACCGGCCCACATCCAGGGTTGCAGCCAGCTCATCGGCCCGTCTGGCGTCGCACCAGCCACTCCCGCAGCGCCCGATCGAGTGGGGCATCGGTGTCGAAGCGGACGTAATCCATCCCCGCATGCTGTGCCGCCGTTTGGCAGCGCGCACAAAATGCCGCCACCTCGGCGGCATAGGCAGAGGCGGCGAGTGCCGTATCGATTGGCTGCTGCACCCCCGTCTCCAGATCCTGCAGCGCGAGCGTACCGCCGGTCGGAAGCTGCGTTTCGGCACGGCTCAACAGCTGCAGCATCGCTACATCATGTCCACGCTGCCTCGCATGACGGAGTGCGCGCTGCGTCCCCGCTTCATCATCGTAAAAGTCCGACAGCACCAGCATGAGGCCGCGCCGTCCCAGCAGATCTGCGGCGCGATCAATCATCCCCTCCGGTTCCCAACGGCCAGCCGGTCGCAATCCGTCGAGGGCGAGCAAGAGCTGACGCCGATGCACGAGCCCAGCCCGCGCCGGGAGATAGGTCAGCGCGCCATGCGTGTTGCTGATCAGCCCGACCGCATGCCCCTGCTCACTGGCGAGATAGGCGAGCGCTGCGGCCAGCAGCACGGCGTAGCGGAACTTGGAGAGCCCGGGGCCTTCGATGGGATAGGCCATCGACGCGCTCGTGTCCACCACGAGCATCAGATGCATGTTGGTGGTCTCGCGGAACTGGCGCGTGTACAGGCGATCGCTCCGCCCAAACACCTTCCAGTCGAGATACTTCAGATCATCACCGGCCCGATACGGGCGATGTTGCTGAAATTCCGCGCCATGCCCCTGCAGGGGACTGCGGTGGCCACCGGTGCGGATACCATCCACGATCACGCGGGCAGCGAGCTCCAGATCATCAATGGCCGCAACAACGGCCGGCTCGAGCACCGCAGTCACGACAACCGTTACGGACGGATCGCGGCGAGCAGCATGCCAATCACCGCATCCGGCGTGACGCCATCGGCGTCGGCCCGGAAGTTCACCAGCAGGCGATGGCGCAGCACCGGCAGCGCCACCTGCGTGACATCCTCGCATGAGGGTACGGTGCGTCCCTGCAGGAGCGCGGTGGCCTTGGCCCCGAGGAGCAGCGCCTGACCGGCCCGCGGACCGACGCCCCAGCGCACAAAGGTCTTCACCGCCTCGGGGCAGGTGGGATCGTCGGGGCGCGTCGCGCGGACGAGCCGCAGGGCATAGTCCACCACGTTCGACGCCGCGGGGAGTTCACGCACCAAATGGCGTGCCGCTTCCAGCTCGGCCCCCGTGGCGACCGGGGTGACCGTGGCCACCCGACCGGTCGTGGTGTCGGCGAGAATGCGCCGTTCGTCGTCGGCCGACGGATAGGCGATGACGACGTTGAACATGAACCGATCCAGCTGCGCCTCGGGGAGCGGATGCGTCCCTTCCTGCTCGATGGGATTCTCCGTGGCGAGCACGAAGAGCGGCCGTTCCAGCGGATAGCGCACCCCGCCCACCGTCACCTGATACTCCTGCATCGCCTCCAGCAGCGCCGACTGCGTGCGCGGCGGTGTGCGATTGATTTCATCGGCGAGGATGATGTTCGCGAACACGGGACCGGGAATGAACCGCACCTGCCGTTTGCCCGTGCTGACATCTTCTTCAATCACCTCGGTGCCCAGAATGTCCGAGGGCATGAGGTCTGGCGTGAACTGAATGCGATTGAAGTGCAGCTGCACGGCATCGGCGAGCGTCTTGATCAGTAGCGTCTTCGCCAGCCCGGGGACCCCGCGCAGCAGGCAGTGTCCGCCGGCGAGCAGGCAGGTGAGCACTTCGCGGCGTACCTGCTGCTGCCCAATGATGACCTGGCCAATCGCGGCGTCGAGGCGCGTGGCGAGTGCAACGGCCCGGTCGAACGCTTCCGCGGTCGATGGCGCCGCGTCCGTCTGCGTCATGTGTTACTTCGCTCCGATCGGCGCCGCTGCTTTCGCGGGCGTGATGATGAGGTTGCGATAGCGCACGGGCCCATGATCCCCTTGCAGATAGATCGGGCCCGGCGCGGCTTCATCGCTGTTGAGCGCCCCGCCGGTTATCCCGGGGATCGTCTGGTCGGCGATTATGGTCTTCCCATTCAGCACGACCGTGACTCGGCGGCCAATAAGCGTAATGTCGAAGACTTCCCACTGCCCCGGGCCACGTGCGGCATTTTGATTCGGCACCAGAAAGCCGTAGATCGCGCCCAGATCGATCGGCTTGGGTTCGTCGGCCCCGCTGTCTTCCACCTGCACTTCGTAGCGCCCCCGCAGGTAAATCCCGCTATTCCCGCCCTTCGGATACTGCACTTCCACATGGAGGCGGAAATCCTCGTACGAGGCCGTGGTCACGAGATTGGCGCCCCCTTTGGTGTTCGTCAGTTCCCCGTTCACGACCGACCATTGGCTGTTGCCACCCAGGGCGCGCCATCCGGTCAGATCCTTGCCGTTAAAGAGCGGCACGGCCGCGCCCCAGACGGGCGCCGACGCACGTCGGAGGAGGGGGGCGCGACGCCCAATCACATGCTGCCGTTCACCGGAGGGGGTGACCAGGGTCCCGTCGAGCGAATCGCCAAAGACCGCGGCGTCCATGATCAGGTCGGTCGACTCGGCGTCCCACTGCGGCGGGATCGCGAAGTGCAAAGAGCCGTTGGTGAAGTCGACCCGGGCGATCGGCCGCGCGCTGCCCCCGCCATGGACAAACCGCCCCACGAGCCACCGGGAGCCTGACCGGCTCACCTCGAGCCACGAGGGATAGGGGCCGTCTGCGCCTTGGACGGTCAGATCCCAGCGGCCAATGACCGGAGAGGGTGCCTGCGCCTGCGCGGTGTCGGTCATCACCCCGGTCGTGAGCAGCATCAGACCGGCGGCGGTCAGCAGGGCCCTGCGCGTCGTCCGGCGTGCCACTTGGGCGATCACGGAACGAAGCGATGCGGAGTGCAGGCGAATCGTGGACACGGAACCCCTGGTGAGAGTATCGGAGGGCGGCGGCGGATCAATCACGCCTCCCCAAAGAAGCGGTCCCCGACCGCCCTTGCCAAGGGAGCGTCGTCGCAATGGCCGAAACCCGGTCCGCCAGACGCCACACGGTTGATATACCGGGTAGATTTGAGCCATGGCTGACTACCCCGTCCCACCCCGTGAGGAACTGGCCCGGACGCTGACGCCGGAGCAGTTCGCCGTCACCCAACAGTGTGGCACTGAGCCCCCCTTCCGGAACGCCTTCTGGGATCACCATGAGGCGGGGCTCTACGTGGACATCGTGAGCGGCGAGCCACTCTTCGCCTCCGTCCATAAATTCGACTCTGGCAGCGGCTGGCCGAGCTTTACGCGGCCGGTGGCGCAGACGGTGGTCGAACGGGCCGACACGTCGCATGGGATGCGCCGGGTCGAAGTCCGCTCGCTGCATGCCGATTCGCATCTGGGGCACGTCTTCCCCGACGGTCCTCGGGAAGACGGTGGCCTCCGGTACTGTATCAACTCCGCCGCCCTGCGCTTCATCCCGCTCGCTGAGCTGGCGGCCGCGGGCTACGGGGACTTTCTCGTTCTGTTTTCGGAGACCCGATGAGCACCACGCCATCCACCACGGAAGTCGCCATTCTCGCCGGCGGCTGTTTCTGGGGCGTTGAGGAGATCCTGCGCGCCGTTCCCGGTGTCCTCGACACCGACGTGGGATACACCGGCGGGTGGGTCGTGAACCCGACCTACCACGACACGCACGACAGCAAGTCGGGGCACGCTGAGGCGGTGCGGATCACCTTTGATCCGTCGGTGCTCTCCTTTGAGACGCTGCTGGAGGCGTGGTTCTTCCGGCTGCATGACCCGACGACCCCCAACCGTCAGGGGAACGACATCGGCACGCAGTACCGGTCGGCCATTTTCTACACCTCGCCCGCGCAGCGCGATGCTGCAGAAGCGGTCAAGGCGCGGGTGCAGGCATCGGGGCTCTGGTCGAAGCCCATTGTGACCGAAATCGTCGAAGCCTCCACCTGGTACCCCGGTGAAGGCTACCATCAGGATTATCTGCAGAAGAATCCCGGCGGCTACACCTGCCACTTCATGCGCTGACCATGACGACTCCCCATGCGGTGCTGCGTGCCCGTGCCGGTGTGGCGCTCCTTGCCGCCTCGCTGATCGCCTCGCTGACCACGACGCTGGCCGCGCCACTCGCCGCGCAGCCCCGCACCGCGGATCCAGCGGTCCGGGGTGTTCCCCTCACGGCCTTTCCGCGCCTCGTGCCGCTGGCGGACAACGTCTACGGGTACGAAGAGATCCGGCAGCCGGGCTTCACCACCGTCTCGCTGATTGTGGTGGGGACACAGGGGGTCCTGGTCGCCGACGGGCAGGGGAGCGTTCCGGCCACGCAGGCGATGCTCGACAAGATCCGCACGATCACCTCGCTCCCCATCAAGTGGTACGTGGTCGGCTCCGATCATGGCGATCACACCGCGGGCAACAGTGTCCTGCCGCCGGGGATCCAGTACATCGTGCATCCCTTCTCGGTGACGAAGCTGCAGGGGGACGGCGCGAAGGCCACGCCCATGACCGGCGACAGCGAGCGCATTGATGTGGGCGGGATGACCGCGGTGGTGCGGTTCTTGGGCCGCGCACACACCGGCGGCGATCTCCTGGTCGAACTGCCGCGCCAGAAGCTCCTCTTCATGAGCGAAGCGTACCTCAATCGCGTCTTCCCGGCGATGCGCTCGGCGTATCCCTCGGAGTGGGTGAAGACGGTCGATCGGGCGCTGGCGATGCCAATCGACCGGTACATCCCCGGGCATGGCTTCATCGAAACCGGGGCCGTGTCGCGCGAAGAGCTGGTGGCCTTCCGTGACGCGCTGAAGGCCGTGATCGCCGAGGTCACGCGCTTGCACGCGAAGGGACTGTCGGTGGACGAGGCGATCAAGCAAGCGAACTTCGGCGCGTATGCCGGGTGGTTCATCGCCGATCAGCAGGCCCCGATTGCGGTGCGCAAGATTTATGACGAGCTCAACGGCGTTCTGAAGTGAAACAGCTCGTTACCGGCCCATTAGCCCGAGCGCTCCTGAGCGAGCTGCGTGCCGGCGTGTTGGTGGAGGATGGGTTCGGCGAGGTGGTCTACAGCAACGCCGATTTCTGTACGCTGCTCTGCCTCGACGAACCGCATGGTACCCTCGTAGGACAGGCAGCGAATGCGGTTTTTTCCCGAGTGGCTGACCGGGCCTTCCTCGATCCTGCCGGCTTTCAGCAGGGGATCGACGAGCTGCGGGAACGTCGGGTGGCGGTGTACAACGAGCCCTTCACCACGACGCGGGATGTCGCGCTCGAACGCGATGTGCTACCGGTCCTGGATGGAGAGCATTACGCCGGGATGATTTGGATCTTCCGGGACCTCACCGAGCAGATGCACTCCGCGGCGGTCGAGCGCCAGAAGCTCTTCTTTGACAGCATTCTGGAGGCGTTGCCCGCACAGCTGGCGGTCTTCTCGCCCACGGGGACCTACGAGTACGTCACCCCCAGTGCCATCGCGGACCGCGAGATACGGCAGTGGATCATTGGGCGGACTGATGTCGAATACGGCATGCGGCGCAAACTGCCGGCGGATGTGACGGCACAGCGGCGCGAGCGCATTCGCGACGTGGTGGAGTCGAAAGCGGGGACGCAGTTCGAGGAATCCTTCACAACACGCGACGGCGAGCTTCGGCACTTCCGGCGCTACTCCACCCCGATCTTCGATGAGCACGGGGAGGTCCGCCATGTGCTGGGCTACGGCCTCGACATCACCGTGCAGCGTCGGGTGGAAGAGCAGCTGATGCAGTCGCAGAAGATGGACGCGGTCGGACGGCTTGCGGGTGGGATCGCCCACGACTTCAACAATCTGCTCACGGTCATCAACGGGTTCACGGAAGCGCTGCGCGAAGAGCTTGACGCGAGTGACGAGCGCCGCGCGCTGGTGGAGCCAGTCTTGCAGGCGAGTCGTCGCGCGGCGGAGCTGACCAATCAGCTCCTGGCGTTCAGCCGCCAGGCGGTGGTGGAGCCAAAGGTGCTCGACCTGAACCGCGTGGTGCAGGAAACCACCAGCATGCTCAAGCGGCTGCTCGGTGAGTCGATCATCATGCAGGTGGACCCCGAACCCGGCGACCTCCCAGTGCGCGCCGGAGCGGGGCAGTTGCAGCAGGTCCTGCTCAACCTGGCGGTGAATGCGCGCGACGCGATGCGCGACGGCGGAACGCTCACCGTGAAAACCCGTCGCATCAAGTTGGGCGCCTCGCCCGAGACCGATGCACTCAGTCTGCCACCCGGTCGCTACCTCGAATTGCTGGTGACCGACACCGGCACGGGGATGACCGATGAAGTGCGCCGCCGACTCTTTGAGCCGTTCTTTACGACCAAGGAAGTCGGACGGGGAACGGGGCTCGGCCTTTCCACGGTCTATGGCATCATCACCGATGCCGGTGGCCGCATCAACGTGGAAAGTACCCTTGGTGTGGGCTCCACCTTCCGCGTGCTGATGCCCGAGTTCCTCGAGCGCCGAGCGGAAACCCGCTCCGGCGGCAACACGCGCGTCATTCCGCGCGGCACGGAAACCGTACTGGTCGCCGAGGATGAACCGGGGGTGCGGGATCTCGTGCAGCGCATTCTCACGACGCTTGGCTATACGGTACTGATGGCCACCGATGGACAGGATGCCCTCAAGGTGGCGGCCCAGCACGACGGAACAATTGATTTGCTCCTCTCCGATGTTGTGATGCCAAACATGAACGGGAGTGCGCTCGCCAAGCTGCTGCGGCAGCAGCGCCCCGACATCAAGGTGATCTACATGAGTGGCTATACCGATGACGATGTGCTCCGGCATGGCATTGCCGCCGAAGCCACGGCGTTTATGCAGAAGCCGTTCACGGTGGCAGTGCTCGCGCAACGGATTCGCGACGTGCTGGACGGTGTCTTGTGAGCCGCATCAGGTGGTCCACCGCACGGTCACTGCGCGCGGCGCGCGCGTCGTGGCTCGCAACCTCAATGCTGCTGGCCCTCTCGTCTGCCACGACGGCGGCGGCCCAGTCCACTGATTCGCTCCGCGTCGATGTGCTGATCACCGGCGGCATGGTCTACGATGGCCGCGGGACACCCGGGCGGGTCACTGACCTTGGCCTTCGCGGCGATCGGATTGTCTGGGTCGGTACCGCTCCGGCCGGCACCATCGCCGCGCAGCGCATTGATGCGCGCGGGATGATCGTCGCGCCGGGATTCATTGATCCCCACACGCATGCCTACGAAGGGCTGCCTCGGCTCAACGCCGACCGGCTGGCGAATCGTTCGTCCCTCATGCAGGGCGTCACCACGGTCGTGCTGGGTGCCGATGGCCGTGGCCCCTACGACGTGGCGCGGGTGCTGACCGCCTCTGAACAGGCTGGGCTGGGCACCAATACGTACGCGATGGTGGGCTTTGGCACGGTGCGCGCACAGGTGATGGGGGCGAGTGATGCTGCGGCGTCGCGCGTGCAGATCGACTCCATGCGGGCACTCATCACGCGCGCCATGCGAGAGGGCGCATTCGGTGTGGGCTCCGGGCTCTTCTATGCGCCGCAGAGCTACGCGAGCACCGACGAGGTGATCGCCGTGGTGTCCGCCGCCAAGCCCTTTGGTGGCGTGTACGACACGCATCAGCGCGACGAGAGCTCCTATTCCATCGGGCTCCTCAACTCGGTGCGCGAAACGATTCGCATTGGCTGTGAATCGGGGCTCACCGCCAATGTGGGGCACATCAAGACGCTGGGCGTTGATGTGTGGGGGAAGGCGGACAGCGTCCTGGGGATCATGCGCGAGGCGCGGGCGCGTGGCTGCACGGTGACCGCCGATCAATATCCCTGGACGGCGAGTGGCACCGGGCTCAGTGCCGCGCTGCTGCCGCGCTGGGTGCAGGCCGGTGGTCGTGAGGCAATGCAGGGGCGGATCGCCGATCCGGTGCAGCGGGAGAAGATGCTGACCGAGATGCGTGACAATCTCCGGCGGCGTGGTGGTGACAGCACGATCCTGCTGGTGTCGGGGAGCGGGGCCGCGGCACGCTATGTGGGGCAGACGCTCAAGCAGGTGGCCGCGGCGCGCGGCATGCCGGCGGTGGAAACGGCGCTCGCGATGATTCGCGACGGGATGGACATGGGCGTCGCCTCCTTCAACATGATCGAATCGGATATCGAGACGTTCATGAAGGATCCGTATGTCATGACCAGCTCAGACGGTTCCGACGGGCATCCGCGGCTCTTTGCGACCTATCCGCGAAAGATCCGCCGCTACGTGCTCGACAAGCCGGTGATCACCATGGCGCGCATGGTGCAGGCGAGCAGCGGGCAGGTGGCGGCGACCTATCGCCTGACCGACCGGGGCACGCTGACCGTTGGCGCCTTCGCCGATGTGATTGTCTTTGATCCGAAGACGATCCGCGAAGAAGCGACCTACACCGAGCCAACGAAGCTCGCCACCGGGATGCGGTGGGTGTTCGTGAATGGCTCGGCGGCGGTCAAAGACGGCGCACCCACCGGCGCGATGGCGGGCCGGGCGCTCACGGCGCGGTAGCACGAAACGCAAACGGGTGGCCCATACGGCGAACGCGCCGCACGGACCACCCGTCATGCTTCAGAGCTCACACCCGCGACTTACCCGTTCCGCTTCAACGCGTCCTTCGCGGCTTCCGCCACCCGCTCGGCGGTGATCCCATATTCGCGATAGAGCCGCTGATACGGCGCGCTCGCCCCGAACGTCTCGATCCCCACTACCGCGCCGCGGTCACCGGTCCACTGATACCAGGGCATCGGGTGCGCCGCTTCCACCGCAATACGAGGCACGCCGGACGGCAGCACGCTGCTCTTGTACAGCGTATCCTGCTGCGCGAGCAGCTCCAGGCTCGGCACACTCACCACACGCGCGCGGATCCCCTCAGCGCCCAGCAGCGTGCGTGCGCTCAGCGCGACTTCCACTTCCGAGCCGCTCGCCATCAGCACCACCTGCGGAGCGCCACCCTCGGCCTCCGCCACGGTGTACGCGCCATGCCGCACGCCGGCAAAGGCGCGTGGCGCCGCATTGAACTACGGCAGCTTCTGACGCGTTAGCACGATCGCCGACGGACCCGTACGGTGATGCAGCGCGATGCGCCACGCCTCCGACACTTCGTCCGCATCGGCCGGTCGCAACACCAGCAGGTTCGGAATGCACCGCAGCGCGGCGAGATGCTCCACCGGCTGGTGCGTCGGACCATCTTCGCCCAAGCCAATCGAGTCGTGCGTGAAGACGTAGATGACCTGCGTCTTCATCAGCGCCGCTAACCGGATCGCCGGACGCATGTAGTCGGCGAACACGAGGAAAGTGCCGCCGAACGGAATCAGCCCGCCATGCAGCCCCATGCCATTCATGATCGCGCCCATCGCATGCTCGCGAATGCCGAAATGGAAGTTGCGACCGACCGGCGTGACCGTGTTGAAGAAGGGTGCGTTCTTGATCGTGGTGAGATTCGAACCGGAGAGATCGGCCGAACCACCCACCAGTTCCGGCGCATACGGCGCGATCGCGTTCAGCACCACACCGCTCGCCGCACGGCTCGCCACATTGCCGCTCTTTTCATCGAAGTTGGGGAACGCCGGCGCCACCGTCGCGCGCAGCTCGCCGCGCATCCGCCGTTCAAACTCCCCCGCCAGCGTCGGATGCTGCGCCGCATACTCGGCCCAACGCGTCTTCCACGCCGCATGCGCCGTGGCACGTTCCGCCACGCGTTCCTGCCAGTGCGCCGCTGCTTCTGCCGGCACGGTGAACGGCTCCGTCGCCGTCCAGCCATACGCCGCCTTGGTCAAGGCGATTTCGTCTTTGCCGAGGGGTTCGCCATGCGCCTTCGCCGTGTCCTGACGGTTCGGCGAGCCAAAGCCAATGTGCGTGCGCGTGATGATCAGCGTCGGGCGCGCCGTATCGGCCTTCGCCTCCGTGATCGCCGCATCGATCGCGGCGATATCGTTCACGTCATCCACATGGAGCACCTGCCAGCCGTACGCGGCAAAACGCGCGGCGGCATCGTCGGTGCAGGTGAGATCGGTGCTCCCGTCAATCGTGATGCGGTTGTCGTCGAAAAAGCCGATCAGCTTCCCCAGCCCGAAGTGCCCGGCATACGAGGCCGCTTCGTGGGAGATCCCCTCCATGAGGCAGCCGTCGCCGGCAATGAAGTAGGTGTAGTGATCAACGACGTTCAGCCCATCGCGGTTGAACTCCGCCGCCAGATGCGCTTCGGCCACCGCAAAGCCGACGGCGTTCGCAACCCCCTGACCGAGCGGCCCGGTGGTCGTTTCCACGCCGGGCGTGTGATGCACTTCGGGGTGCCCAGGCGTCTTGCTCCCCCACTGCCGGAAGTTCCGGATGTCGTCGAGCGTCAGATCATAGCCGGCCAGATGCAACGAGCCGTACAGCAGCATCGATGCGTGGCCCACCGAGAGAATGAAGCGGTCGCGGTCGACCCAGTGCGGCGCGGCCGGGTCATGGCGCAAATGCCGCGTGTACAGCGCGTAGGCCAACGGCGCGAGCGCCA
>JBEIUK010000033.1:0-17291 GCA_040374415.1 Gemmatimonadaceae bacterium
CTGCTCCACGCCGTCATTTTTCCCCTCAATCAGCGTCCACTCGTAGAAGATGCGGCGCCCGGTGGTGTCGCTGTACGTCTTGCACGCCGCCATCAGTGCATCGAGCGGCCACTTCCGCGCCGCGGGGACCAGCGCGGCCCGCTCGGCCTGCGTGGCGCCGTGGAGTGAGACCGCGAGATGCACCGGTCGTTGCTCGGCGGCGAGCCGCAGGATCCCCGGGACGACGCCCACCGTGCTGAGCGTGATGCGCTCCGCGCCGAGTGCAGGGCCATGCGGGTCGCGGAGGATATCGATGGCCTGCATGACGGCGTCGTAGTTGTGCAGCGGTTCGCCCATCCCCATCAGCACCACGTTACGGAGGCGGGTGCCGATCATGTGGCGCGTCTGCCGCTGGGCCGCCCCAGGTGGCGCCTCCTGCCGTAAGACGCGCGCGACGTGAACGACCTGGGCGACGATCTCGCCCGGCGTGAGATGACGCTTGTAGCCCATCTGTCCGGTCGCACAGAAGACGCACCCCATCGCACAGCCCACCTGGGAGCTGACGCAGGCGGTGACCCGGCCGGTGTAGCGCATCAGCACCGTTTCGATGCGCGCGCGGTCCGGCAGCGACAGCAGATACTTGCGGGTGAAGCCATCGCTCGACGCGGTCTCGAGGGCGATGGGGAGCGCCCCCAGCGTCGTCTCGGCGCGGAGCCGTTCGGCGAGTGCCGGCAACAGCTCGGGCATGTCGTCGAGGGTCGCCGCGAGGTCGATGTACAGGTACTTCCAGAGCCGGTCGGCATGGACGGGCTTGATCCCCCAGTCCACGAGCTGCTGCTGGAGCTGGGGGCGGGTCAGGCTGTAGAGGTTGAGGCGCGCGGGGGCGTCGTGCGGGGGCATGCCGGAATGTACTGGGCGGCCGAAGCGGGGGCGGGTGTGACCGCTGTGGACCGGAGTGACGAGGCCGAGGCGGCCAGCGCCGAGCCGAGCATGTTGTGGGTACCTTTCCCTCATGGCTCTTGGGCTATCGCCTGGATCGATGTCGCTGTCGCTACAAATGACGCTGGGCTGACGCCCCCATCGTACGCTGTGGGGGTAGGATGAATACACAGGCGTCTTTGGCATCGAGGCCCTGCGTCTCTTGCAACGTGTCGTCAGCATGGCGGATTTCGGTGCTCTGAGCAATCCACTGCGCTCGTTCATTCTTCACCAGCGATCAAGACGATCATGACCATCACAAACGCTATCTGGTACCTCATCATCGCCTGCTGCGTTGGCGGCGTTGCCCTTGAGGCCTACCGAAGCATCGCGCAACGATCGTTCTCCACACGGTCGGCTGGGTGGATGATGGCTTACATCGGGAGCGCGGTGCTGGCTATACAGCCGTTGATCTTTCCCACCGAAACCGCTCCGGCCGCAGCACGGGCGTATGTCAATGGCGGCGGTGCTGTCCTCATCATCGGCCTGATTATTACCATTGCATCCCATTTTCTTCGCCGAACGCGAGCGACGACGGATGGGCACTCAATGAAACAGTGATCCTGAAGACTTTCACCGCGAGCGGCGGTGATGGTCCCAGTGGGACAATAACCGCCGGGTCGCACGAGATTCGGCGGGGCCTGTCCAACAAGTCCAGATCAAGCGGCCCTCTCCAATTGGCGGTCCACTGGAGACTGGCTAGGATCTCCGGAGCACAGCCGTCAGCAACACACAGTGGTACGACGTGCGCCCTAGCGCGGTAGCACCGCTGTGCCAACTGTGAATCACACCCGTGATACGGAGTCTCAAATGGTCCGCGAACTCACCCTGCGACAGGTCGGCGGTTCGTATTGGCGCGGCGATGGCGTCCGAGCGGGGTGAGGCCACCGAGGCGTCTGTCCGATGCTTCGCCGATGAGACACCGGACGCGCCGCGCTACAGGCGCCCCGAGCGCATGGCGTCAATCACCCAGGCACCGTACTCCTCCTGCATGCAGGTGCCACACGGGCGGTAGCCTGCCGCGATGGCCGTCGCCTCGTCGGCAAAGAAGACCCGATGCTTCGCATATCCCGTGGGGAGCGAGCCGACCGCGCTCCGACAGTCGAGACGGCCATAAATCTTTCGCCGGCGGTTCCCACCGAGGGTGCCCGGAACGGCGCTGAGCACGTCCTGTCCGTCCGGGCCAATGAGCTTGTAGAGTTTTTCGGTCATCCCTCAAAGATGAGACGGTGCGCGGTCGATGTCGAACGTTCGGCGTTGCGCCGTGAGCGATGTCGGAAAAGACTGTGCCTATCGCGTTGGCACCGGAGGGGACCGAGTGGCTGCCGTTGGCACGCTCCGGGGCAACATGGACGGGATACGGTCCACGCATTACCCTCTCCCCATGACCATGACCCTGTACGGTATCCGCAACTGCGACACGATGAAGAAGGCCCGCGCCTGGCTCGATGCACGCGGCGTCACGTATGCGTTTCACGACTACAAGGTCGCGGGGATTGATGCGGCGACGCTTAGCGCGTGGGCGAGTTCCGTCGGCTGGGAGACACTGCTCAACCGCGCGGGCACGACATTCCGTGCGCTGACGGATGCAGAGAAGGCCGACCTCGATGCGGCCAAAGCGATTGCGCTGATGGTCGCTAACCCCAGTATGATCAAACGTCCTGTACTGACGGGGGCGGCTGGGGTGCCGCTGGTCGGTTTCAGTGCGGCGGCCTATGAGGCGGCGCTGCCGTGAGCCGCAGGCGGTGTCCGTGGCTTGTGCGCTGCGGACACAAGCGCAGCGAATACGGTTCGCCCTGGTCACGTACGTCGTAACGCCTCCCCCGGACGACCCATGCCCTCCCTCCGCCTGCTCGTGGTTGGTGCCTCGCAGGGCACTGGTGCGCTCACCGTCGCGGCCGCCCTGGCGCGCGGCCACCAGGTTACCGCGTTCTCGCGCAGCCCCAAGAATCTCACGATCGAGCATGCGTTGCTCACGAAGCGAGCGGGGAGCTTTCACGATGCCGCCGCCGTGGATGCTGCGGTGGTGGGGCACGACGCCGTGATTGTCACCGCCGCGCCCTCGTCGCTCGCGGGTTTCAAGGAGAATCCGACCTACGTCTCGTCGGGCATCGCGCTCGTGATCGAGGCGATGAAGCGCCACCGCGTGCCGCGGTTGGTCGTGGTCAGCGCGTTCGGGACCGGTGAGAGCCGCGTGCTGCTCGGTTGGTTCATCCGGACCGTGATGAAGGACCGTCTCCTCAAGCTGCCGTCGCAGGATCACGAGCGGAAGGAGGCCCTGACGCGGGGGTCCGACCTGGAGTGGGTCATCGCGCGCCCCGGTCGCCTCACGAATGGGCCCGCGCGCGGCCGCTATGTCACGCGGGCAGAGATCGCTCCCGTCCCCGGCTCGATCTCCCGGGCCGACGTAGCGGATTTCCTGGTCACCGCTGCGGACTCGGACGCCTGGGTGGGCAAGGCCGTACAGATCGGCGGATGAGGGCGGCGGCATCGTCGCGCGTGATCACATTCGATGGCTTCCTCACTGTCGGCGCGCGAGCGCGACCGTCAGCATGGGCGACAGCGGTACGGCCACAGCGCGACGGATATTGTGTCACGTGCCACATGCCACCTCATGGACCATCGGTGGACTCACGGTCACTCACGGTCACTCACGGTCACTCACGGTATGAACAACGAACACGCCAATCGCGCGCTGCGCCCGGCCGTCGTGCTCTGGGCTTTCTCGGGCCTTGTTGGCATTCCTTTCGCGGTCTATTTCGACCTGCTTGGCGGTTGGCGCTGGCCCACCTACAACGCCATTTACGACCAGATGATGGTCAGCGTGTACGTCGCCCTCGGTGTCTGTGCGGCACGCGCCATCAAGAACCCCATGCGGCACGGCAGCTTCCTGTGGTTTGTTGCGATCTCAAGCTTCACACACGGGGCCGTGATGCTCTTCCACGCCCTGGATGATCCGATCCACCGGCATCACCTCCTCGGCGATGTTTGGATCTTGGCCGGCGGCATCGCCCTGGCGTGGCCGCTGTGGCGGTTCCGGCACGCCGATGATGCCACATAAGCGAACGGCGCACCCCCATGGCACCAGGCCCCGACTCGGCGCTGCCTTAGCCGAGCCGATGTGAAGGGCCGGTGAAGGGCTGTACCGTCAGGAACGCACAAAGGCCCCAGCATCACTGCCGGGGCCTTTGCGGTGTTTCCCTCTGAAAATCGCCTATAGCTGGGGAGAGACTCGAACTCTCGACCTCACGATTATGAGTCGTGCGCTCTAACCGGCTGAGCTACCCAGCCCCACAACATCGACTTTTCACCCACGTCCGGGACGCAAACGGCCGGCCCAGGAAGGACCGGCCGATGCGAAACCCTTCACCCATCATGATGGCGGGGGCGGGATTTGAACCCGCGACCTTCGGGTTATGAGCCCGACGAGCTACCAGGCTGCTCCACCCCGCGTCAGTCTTTCGAAGGTAGTGCCACGCCGCCCTCAGTCAACCCCTTGCGGTCCGCAATCCAGTACAGAATCTCCTTCTCCCCACGCACCATCCCGTACTCCTCGCGCGCCATCCGCTCCAGCCGCCGGTCATCCGTCCGCACCGACTCGAGCTCCCGCCGCAAGGAATCGACCTCCCCGCGCAGCCCCGCCACCTCGGCATCCAACGCTGCCTTCGCCTTCGCCTGCCGATACACATCGCTCGTGCCGTACTCCCCACCCTCCACGGTGAAGTACAGCACCGCCGACGCGATCGACGCGTACAGCATCCGCCGGAGCCAGACCCGCCCCGGCTTCTCCGCCGCTTTCGCCGCCATCAGCGCACGCCCCCCACCCGCTCAGCCCGCACGCTCAAATCCCAAAGAGCGCGCCGCCCGGGTACTCGGCGTACGCCTCCAACTGCTCCTCAATCCGCAGCAGCTGGTTGTACTTCGCCACGCGATCGCTCCGCGACGGCGCCCCCGTCTTGATCTGCCCCGCCTGCGTCGCCACCGCGAGATCGGCAATGAAGGTGTCTTCCGTCTCACCCGACCGGTGCGAAATGATCGCGTTGTACCCGGCCGATCGCGCCAGCTCGATCGCTTCCATCGTCTCGGTCAACGTCCCGATCTGGTTCACCTTCACCAGAATCGCGTTCGCCACGTCCTCCTCAATGCCACGCGCCAAGATCGCGCTGTTCGTGCAGAAGAGATCGTCACCCACCAACTGGCACCGGTCGCCAATCCGCTCCGTCAGCAGCTTCCAGCCGTCCCAATCGTTCTCGGCCATACCGTCTTCGATCGAGACAATCGGATACTCCTCAAGCCAGCCTTCGTACAGATCGACCATCGCCTCAGGGCTCCGCGCCGACGCGCCGCTCTTGTGGAACTGATACTGCCCGTTCCGGAACAGCTCGCTCGCCGCGACATCGAGCGCGAGCGCAATGTCCTGCCCCGGACGCAGCCCCGCCGCTTCGATCGCCTCGATGATCACCTTGAGCGCGTCTTCATCGCTCCCAAGGTTCGGCGCGAAGCCGCCTTCATCGCCGACGCCCGTGCTGAGCTTCCGAGACACCAACACCTTCTTGAGCGCGTGGAACACCTGCGTCCCCATGCGCAGCCCATCGGTGAAGGTCTCCGCCCCCACCGGCACAATCATGAACTCCTGAAAGTCGACGGTGTTCGTGGCATGCGCCCCGCCGTTGATGATGTTCATCATCGGCACCGGCATCGTGCGCGCCATCGGGCCACCGAGATAGCGATAGAGCGGCAGCCCCACTTCCATCGCCGCGGCCCGCGCCACGGCCATCGACACGCCCAGGAGCGCGTTCGCGCCGAGGCGCCCCTTGTTCTCCGTGCCGTCGAGTTCGATCATCGCGCGATCGATCGCGATCTGATCGGTGGCGTCCATCCCTTCGATCGCTTCGCCGATCTCGGTGTTCACATGATTGACCGCCGAGAGCACCCCCTTCCCGCCATAGCGCGCCGGGTCGCCATCGCGCAGCTCCACCGCTTCGCGCTCGCCCGTGCTCGCGCCACTCGGCACCGCCGCGCGGCCATGGCTGCCGGTTTCCAAAATCACATCAACTTCGACAGTCGGGTTGCCGCGGGAATCGAGAATTTCGCGGGCAGAGATGGCAGCAATCGTGGACATGAGATCCGAGAGAAAGTCGTGAAAGCACAGCGGCACTAACCGGCGAAACGGTCAGTGCCGCGAGAGGTCAGTCGGTCACTTCTGCGGCTTCGGCATTAGTACCCCGCCCAGCTGGCAACGGCGTCACGCCATACACCGACTGGAGGCACTCGGCCATCCGCTGCCGCACCTGCTCGGCGAGCGCGGAGCGGTCGTCGTAGTTCAGCCCTTCCGTGGGGATGGGATCGAGCACATGCACATGCACCGTGCCTGGTCCTGCGCGGAACTTCCCGCGCGGATTCACCGCGATGGTGCCATGAATCACCACCGGCACAATGGGCGCGCCGGAGCCGATCGCGAGGACAAACGGCCCCTTCTTGAACGGCCGCACGGCGTAATCGCGGCCACGCGTCCCCTCGGGAAAGACGAGCACGCTCTGCCCCGCGCGGATCTTCGCGGCCGCATCTTCGTACGCCGAGAAGGCCGCCTTGCGGTTTTCGCGATCGATGAAGATCACATGCAGCGCGAGCGCCGCAGCGCCGAAGACCGGATCGCGCTCGAGTTCCCGCTTGGCGACAAAGCCAAAGGGCCAGAGCACACGGATCGCCGACGGGATGTCAAACCAGCTGACGTGATTGGAGACGTAGACACGCGGCGCAAGTTCATCGAGCGGGACGGTGCCATGCTTGATGACGCGCACACCGGCGGCCCCCAAGAGGAGCCGCGCCCAGATCTGCGGAATGATGTCGTACAGGCCGCCACGGCGGTCGGGGATGCCCAGCCAGCGGGCGACGGCCGCCAGGCCGGCAATGAGGGTCCCGATAATCAGGGCGACGGTCGTGAGTGCAGTACGAATCATGATGGCGAAAAGTGGTCGTGCCCGGTGGCGAATTCAACGCGCACCGCGCTCTGAGAGTTGCGGGGAATGACCCGCACGGTGCCGGCTGGATGCTCCACACTGGCCGCCTGCACCTCGCCAATGATCGTCAGGGGGGTCTGCTGCTGCGCGTCCCAATGCGGCCGCAGCGCGTCGACAGCCGCTGGCGGCATCGCTACCAGCAGTTCGTATTCCTCGCCGCTGCCAAGCGCCGTCTCGGGGGTGATGCCCTGCCCCACCGGGAGCTGCTCGGGGTGCATCACCACGCTCACCCCGCTCGCCGCCGCCAGGTGGCGGGCGTCGCTCACGAGGCCATCGGAGAGATCGAGCATGGCGTGCGCGCCGGCCGCGGCCAGCGCCTGCCCTTCGGCGATGCGGGGGACCGGGCGGGCGAAGCGCGCGCGGGCCCAGTCACTCGAGACCGCGCCGGCCGTCCACGCGGCGAGTGCCGCCCCAGGACCACCAAGCGTCCCCGTGACACAGAGCAGGTCGCCGGGGCGTGCCCCCTCGCGGGTGATGGCTCGAGCGACGGTCCCAATCACCGTGGTGGTTATCGAGAGCGTCTCGCCGCGACTGAGGTTTCCGCCCACAATGCGCCCGCCGGCCGCCTGGACGACCTCGCCAAAGCCGTCGGCGAGCGCCGGGACGTCGGCATCCCACGACGGGGGGACGATGAGCGCCAGCAGCACCGCCTCGACCGACGCGCCCATCGCCGCCAGATCACTGAGCGCGGCCGCCGCGGCCCGCCCCCCGATCTCCTGCGGCGTGAGCCACCCTCGGCGAAAGTGCACACCATCAACGGCGGCATCGACACTGACCACGCGCGTCCTCGGGTCCCCTGGGAGCTGCGCGGCATCGTCGCCCAGACCAACGGCGAGCGTCCCCCAGCGCGCCATCATGGTGCGGATCAGATCGAACTCCCCGCCGGGCCCCATGGCGAGATGCGACGGCGCGTCCCCGCGGGCGGGACTCATGCGCCCACCGGCGGCCACTCCGCGAGCACCCCGGGGGGGAGCGTCGTCGGCTCGGCGAGGGCGCGCCAGGCGGAGGGAAGTGCGGCCAGCACGGCGCCCAGGTCGGGGCCACGCACGGTGCCGGCCTGCGCGGTCGCCAATTCGGCGGCGGCGCCATGCACCGAGGCCCCGAGTAGTGCGGCAACGTGCGGCTGGCATCCCTGTGCGAGGAGCGTCCCGATAATCCCCGTCAGGACGTCCCCACTCCCACCGGTGGCGAGCAACGCCGTGCCGCGCGCAACGACCGTCACCGCGAGCGTGCCCGAGGCGGCGATGAGCGTGGGCGTGCCTTTGAGGAGCACCGTGGCCCCGGTGGCCATGGCAAGCTGCTGGAGCACAGTCGCCCGCGCGTCGGGATCGGTCGGCGTTGGAGCGCCAGTGAGCCGAGCGAACTCGCCGGGGTGCGGCGTGAGCACGAGCGGCCGGTCGCCACACCAGGCGCGGAGGCGCGCGACGGTGTCCGCCATCGGGGCTACCGTCGGATCCGCAGCGCCAGCGTCCCCGGCATCGTCCGACGCGAGGAGCGTGAGGGCATCGGCATCGAGGACGGTGGGGATGCCGGGATTGGCGGCAAGGGTGGCGATCAGCAGCGCGCGCGATCGGGGCCCGCGACCGAGCCCCGGGCCAATGGCGAGGGCATGCCCCTGCGGCCAAACGGCGGCGCCAGCTGTGGATGCGTCGGGCCACGCATGCGTAATGGCCTGCGGCACCGCGGCCGCCAGCGTGGCCGTGGCGGGCGATGCCACCCAAGCGTGGGCGAGCCCAATCCCCGAGGCCAGCGCGCCGCGCGTGGCCAGCGTAATCGCTCCCGACATCCCCTCGGCACCACCCACCAGCGCGAGATGGGCTCGGCGGCCCTTATGCGCATCCCAGGGGAGCGAGGGGAGGCACGCCGCGAGATCGTGCTCGGAGGGCGTCTGCCACGCGGCGTCATCGGGCGCGACATGCGCGTGCTCGCCGAGTCCGATATCGAGCAGGAGGATGCGTCCGGCGAGGGGGCGGTTGAGGAGCAGCCCCCGTTTGACGGTGCCGTAGCTGTGGGTGACGTGCGCGGGGACCGTCTCGGCGAGGGCGACACCGGTCGTCGCGTCCATCCCCGACGGAAGATCGAGCGCGATGACCGTCGCACCGGCGGCGCGTGCAGCGGCCAGTTGGCGCACGAGCGGCAACAGCGTGTCGCGCAACGCACCGGTGTGTCCGGTGCCGAGCAGCCCATCGACCACGAGATGTTCCGCCCCCGAGGGCGGCTCCACCGTGAGGCGGCCGGTCTCGTGCGGGAGGGCCTGCGCGAACGCGGCCGCCTGCTGGGCGTCGGAGGTGCGCGGAGCACCTGCCGTCACGACACGAACGCGGACACCGGCACGCGCGAGTTGGGCGGCGACGATCCATGCGTCTCCGCCATTGTTGCCGGTCCCCGCAAAGACGGCGACGCCATGCGCGAGCTGGTGCGCGTGATCGCGCAGGATCGCGGCGGCCGACTGCGTGCCGGCCTGGGCCATCAAGGTGAAGGAGGGGATCCCGTGCGCGATCGCGCGTGCATCGCGGAGGGCCGCCTGCGGTGCCGTCGTGACGCGCAGGGAGCAGGCACTGCGCTCAGGGCTCACCGGCGCATCAGACGTGCGCGGTGCTCCAGGGATACTCGTCTTCGAAGGCGTGGGCGAAATCGTACACGTCCGCGAAGTCGAGGCGGGAGTCATCGGGCTGACTCACCAGCAGTCCCATATCGACCAGCGTAAAGACAATGTCGCCGATGTCCTGCGTGCTGCGAATGCCCCAGTGTTCGAGCACGAGCCGCGCGGTGACGCCATAGCGCTGCAGTGCGACATCGCGGCAGGACTGCGCGAGCTCCGCGCCGCTGATGTGTCGACGTTCCTCGAGGTGCGCCTGGCAATGTTCAAGCGCCGCCAGCACGAACAGGTACGCCCGTTCGTCGAACCGCTGCTCACGCAGTCGGATCTGATCCATGATGCCTTCACGGAACGCCAGCTCTGCCACGACGTCAGTCCTCAACCGGCTCGGGGAACCCACACGTGCACGTCACCACAGCGACGCACGACCGGCGGCTCCGGTCACGGCGCCGCCCCAAGGAATCATGCAGACGGATACCCGGTGCCACAATGGCACCGGGTGGTCAGCGATAGAGCGGAAACTGGTCGGCGAGGGTCTTGACATCCGCACGGATCCCCGCCAACGCCGCATCCCGTCCGTCGTCATCGGGCGTGGTGAGCGTGCGATCGATCAGCGCAGCGATCTCCGACATCGCCGCCACGCCCATCCCGCGCGTCGTGACGGCCGGCGTGCCAATGCGAATCCCGCTGGTAATGAATGGCGACTGCGTTTCCCGCGGCACCGTATTCTTGTTCACCGTGATGCCGGCGCGATCAAGCAACTGCTCCGCCACTTTGCCGGTGAGCCCCTTGGAGCGGAGATCGACGAGCATGAGGTGGTTGTCCGTGCCACCCGACACGATCGTGTAGCCACGCGCCGCCAAAGCGTTGCTCAGCACGCGGGCGTTGGTGACCACCTGCTGACAGTAGCTGTGGAACGACGGCTGCAGCGCTTCATGGAAGGCCACGGCCTTTGCGGCAATCACATGTTCGAGCGGGCCACCCTGCATGCCGGGGAACATGGCCTTATCGATCGCCTTGGCATGCGCCTCCTTGCACAGAATGATGCCACCACGCGGGCCGCGCAGCGTCTTGTGTGTGGTGCTGGTGACGACGTCGGCAAACGGCACCGGCGACGGATAGACCCCCGTGGCGGCAAGGCCGGCAAAGTGCGCCATATCCACCAGGAAGATCGCCCCAACTTCCTTCGCCACATCCGCGAAGGCCTGCCAGTCAATCACGCGCGAATAGGCGCTGTAGCCGGCGATGATCATCTTCGGACGATGCGCCCGCGCGGCGGCCCGCATGCCGTCGTAGTCAATGAGGCCGTCGTCGGTGACGCCGTATGACACGGCGTTATAGAGCAGCCCCGAGAAGTTGACCGGCGAGCCGTGCGTGAGGTGCCCACCCTGCGCGAGATCCATCCCGAGGAAGGTGTCCCCCGGCTTCAGGAAGGCGAGGAAGACGGCGGCGTTGGCCGACGCACCGCTGTGCGGCTGCACGTTGGCATGTTCGGCCCCAAAGAGCGCCTTCACGCGCTCGATGGCGAGACGCTCCACGAGGTCGACGACTTCGCAGCCACCGTAATAGCGCTTCCCCGGCAGCCCTTCCGCGTACTTGTTCGTGAGCGGAGAGCCCATCGCTTCCATGACGGCCGGCGAGACGAAATTCTCACTCGCAATGAGTTCGAGCCCATCACACTGCCGCGTCGTTTCTTCAACGATCAGCTTCGCGATCAGCGGATCGACCGCCTCGAGCGCCGATCCCGGCGGCAGGCGATCCCACGTATTCCACGCCGCGCTCGCGCCGGCCCCGGTTGACATCTCACTCATGCGTCGTGCTCCGCGTCGGCGTCGATGGCATCGGGGTCCCGTTCAATCTTGTCCACCCGCGTCTCATGCCGCCCACCTTCGAAGTCGGTGGTGAGAAAGGCGTGCAAAATGGCGAGGGCGTCTTCGTCGGACACAAAGCGCGCCGGCAGCACCAGCACGTTCGCGTTGTTGTGCTTACGGGCGAGCGCCGCGATTTCGGGGGTCCACGCCACCGCCGCGCGCACGCCGGGATAGCGATTGGCGACATACGACATGCCCAGCCCCGTCCCACACATCAAGACCCCGCGGGTCACTTCACCCGAGGCGACTTCCTGCGCCAGCGGATGCGCGTAGTCGGGATAATCGGTGCTCGCCGTGCTGTGCGTGCCAATGTCCTGCACGGCAAAGCCCTGCTCCGCGAGGGCGGCACGCAGCCGCTCCTTCAGTTCGAAGCCGGCGTGGTCAGAAGCAATGGGGATGCGTTCCCCAGACGGAATTTCAAGCGCCATGATGCACCCTGCGGATTCCTGGTGGACCGGTCGATTGCCGACCGTACTCCGGACCGCTGGATCTTAGCGAACTGGGGCCAATTCCGCTGCCGGGGCCCCGGGGGTGCGGACCGACCCGTTCAGCGGGCCGGTCCCCGCACCGGTCAGTCGGGGAGGGTAAACGACGACGCCGTTGCCGCGGCCAGCGTCTCGCGGGCAATCACGATCCGCTGAATCTCCGACGTCCCCTCGTAAATCTCCGTCACCTTCGCGTCCCGGAAGTAGCGCTCCACCGGGTAGTCGGCGACGTAGCCGTAGCCGCCGAAGATCTGGACGGCCTGCGTGGTGACCCACATGGCGGTTTCCGTGGCAAAGAGCTTGGCCATGGAGCAGTACCGGGTCACGGTTTCGCCCCGGTGCTTCGCGGCCGCCGCCGTGTGCAGCAGGGTGCGGCCGGCGGTGATGCGGGTGGCCATGTCGGCGAGCTTGAACTGGATGGCCTGGAATTCCCCGATCGCCTTCCCGAACTGCTTCCGCTCCCCGACGTAGCGGGTCGACGCTTCGAGCGCCGCTCGGGCAATCCCGGTGGCCTGTGCCGCGATCCCGAGCCGCCCATGATCGAGGGAGCCAAGGGCGTAGCTCAGCCCCTTCCCTTCCTGGCCGACCAACCGATCGCCGGGGACGCGGCACTCGTCGAGCACCAGCTGCACCGTGGGCGAGGCCCGGAGCCCCATCTTGTCTTCCTTCTTGCTGACATGGAATCCCGGGAGGTCGGGGGTCAGGATAAAGGTCGAGATCCCTTTGCTCCCCCGCCGGGCATCGGGCGTATCCGTGCGGGCCATGCACAGGATCACCCCCGCTTCGGAGCCGTGGGAGACCCACGCCTTCGTCCCGGTGAGAATCCAGTCATCGCCATCGCGCACCGCCTGACAGCGGAGTGAGCCCGCATCGGAGCCGGCCTCCGGTTCGGAGAGGGCAAAGGCACCCAACGCCTCACCGCGCGCCATGGCGGGAAGAAAGCGCTGCCGCTGCGCCTCCGATCCGAAGTGCAGGATCATTTGCGTGGGGAGCGAATTGTGCACGCTCAACAACACGGCCGCGGAGGCATCGGCGACGGCGATCTCCTCGAGCGCCAGCAGATAGCTCTGGGGATCGAGTCCAAGCCCCTCGTACGCCTCGGGGATGAGCATGCCGAAGAAGCCGAGCTCCGCCATCCCCGTGACCATGTCCCGGTCAAAGCGCGCCTCGCGGTCGCGCTCAGCAGCCAGCGGCACCAACGCCCGCTGCGCGTAGGCGCGGGCCATCTGCTGCACTTCCCGCTGCATGTCCGTCAACGCCAAAAGCGACATCAGTCTCTCAGTAAGTGTAGAACCCGCGACCGGACTTCTTACCGGTCCAGCCGGCGGCCACGTATTTGCGGAGCAACGGGCACGGGCGGTATTTCGGATCACCGAGCCCGTCGTGCAGCACCTCGAGAATCGCCAAACAGGTGTCGAGGCCAATGAAGTCGGCGAGCGTGAGCGGCCCCATGGGATGATTCATCCCGAGCTTCATCACGGTGTCGATCGCCTCTGGCGTCCCGACGCCCTCCATGACGCAGTAGATCGCCTCGTTGATCATCGGCATGAGGATCCGGTTCGCGACGAAGCCCGGGAAATCGTTCACCTCGACCGGCGTCTTCCCCAGCGCGACGGCGAGCGCCATGACGCGCTGCGTGGTGCTGTCGCTCGTGGCGAGGCCCCGAATGACTTCCACCAGCTGCATGACCGGGACAGGATTCATGAAGTGCATCCCGATCACGAGCTCCGGCCGCTTCGTGCAGGCCGCGATCTCGGTGATGGCGATGGAGCTCGTATTCGTCGCGAGGATCGCGCCAGCCGGGGCCAGCCGATCGAGCTCGCGGAAAATGTGGAACTTGAGCTCCGGCTTTTCGGTGGCCGCTTCTACAATCACCTGCGCGGTCCCGACCGCCTCCATCGCGGTGCTCGTGCGAATGCGATCTACCGTCGCCGCCGCCGCCTCCCCCGTCAGCGCCCCCTTCTTGACCTGCCGCTCGAGATTCTTGGCGATGGTGGCGAGGCCGCGCGTGAGGGCGTCCTCGCTGACATCGATCATCGTCACGGCGTAGCCGCTCTGCGCGAAGACGTGCGCGATGCCATTGCCCATCTGGCCGGCACCGATCACCGCCACCTGCCGGATATCACTGCTCACGCCGGCCACGGTCGGACCGGTTGCTGTTGCACTCATGATGCCACCTTTCCCGTTCGGGTTTGCGATGTGCGCGTTCTCCACCACGTCCCACCAACCACGGCTGTCCCCAACACGACCAGCGCGGCGGCACCACCTTCCGGCCCCCATGCGCCACCCGTCCACCAGACGGGCCCCTGCACCACCGTGCGATAGCTCGGCGTCGCGAAGGGGATGCCGCTGACGGGGACATGCCAGAGCGCCGCCATCCCCCAGTTCCATCCCCAATGCGCCAGCCACGCCACCGCCAGACTGCCCGTCCCTTCCCGCAGCGCTCCCAACGCGAGCCCGGCCACGACCACCGCCAGCGTGGAGATGACCGTCACGCCGGGATTGAGCAGATGCACCAACCCAAAGGCCACGGCCGTTGACCATCGGGCCACCTGGATTCCACCGGCGGCCTCCGCCACGGTCCAGAGATAGCCTCGAAAGATCCACTCCTCCCACAACGCGGCGGGGGCCAGAAAGAGCCCGACTCGCACCGCCACACGACCCCACGACTCGGTCGACCACAGGTCCGCCGTCATCCCGGCGTCGCCCCCGACCGACCGCAGCGACACGCTGCCCGTCATCCAGAGCACCCCCATCGTGACGCCCAGCGCCCCCAGCCCCACGAGCCCACCCGCGACAAGACGCCCGGGGCGCCAGGCCGATCGATCAAGCCCCACCGCCGCCCATGGCGCGAGATCCACCGACCGAAGGGCCACCGCCAGCGCCGCCCAGACGGCCACGGCCGTCACCCACGGGTACGCCTCCAGTCGCCACTCCACCGCGCGTCCTACCGCCCCCACGATCGGGGTGATCACCGCATCGGCGATAGGCTGGGTCACGAGGAGCACCAGCCCAAAGACCATCAGCCGCCACGGGGCCCGAAGCCTCCCCGGCGCCGCGTAGAGCCATCGCGGCCCATCGGATGGAACGCGCGCCCCCGCGCCGGTAAAGCGCCCTGATGGCGTGAGCGACACCGCCGCGCTCCCGACGCGTCGGCGTTAGTCGACGCGTTCGACCGACAGCGCCACGGCGTCGCCGCCACCCAGACACAACGTGGCGAGCCCGGTCCGGGCGCCGCGATCGGCCAGCGCATGCAGCAACGTGACCAGCACGCGCGTGCCACTCGCTCCAATCGGATGCCCGAGCGCGATCGCGCCGCCATGCACATTCACACGGGCCGGATCCCAGCCGAGTCCCTGCCCATCAGCCAGCGCCTGCGAGGCGAACGCTTCGTTCGCTTCAATCAGATCGTAGTCCCCAATCGTCGTCTGCGACGCGCGCATAAGGTTCTGTACGGCGGTGATCGGCGCGAAGAAGAGATCCTTCGGATCGCCGGCCCCCGTCGTGTAGCCGGTAATGCGTCCGAGTATCGTGAGCCCCTGCTGCCGCGCATACCCTTCGGAGGTCACGACCACCGCGGCGGCGCCATCGTTGAGCGACGACGCATTGCCGGCCGTTACTGTGAGGGTGTCCGCTGCCGCGCCGGGCAACGGGAACGCCGGTCGGAGCCCCGCCAGCGAGGCCGCCGTGGTTTCTGCCCGCGGCCCTTCATCGACCGAGACCACCGTCGGGCCTTTCCGCCCCGGGATCTCCACCGGCACGATCTCCGCCGTGAACTTCCCCCCCTGCTGGGCCGCCACGGCCTTGGCATGCGACGCTGCCGCGAAGGCATCTTGCGCCTCGCGCGAGATCTCCGCCTTGCCTGCCGTGTATTCCGCATGGACGCCCATGTGCACGCCGCAGCTGCCACACCAGAGGCCGTCCTTGATCATGCCATCGACGAGCGTCTGATCGCCCAGCTTCACCCCCCCGCGCATGCCGTACAGGTAATGCGGCGCGTTGGACATCGACTCCTGGCCACCGGCCACGATCACCTGCGCATCGCCGGCCTTGATCGCCTGCGCGGCGAGCATGACGGCTTTGAGCCCGGAGCCGCACACTTTGTTGATCGTCAGCGCCGAAATCGACGAAGGCAGCCCGGCCTTGAGCATCGCCTGTCGGGCGGGCGCCTGGCCGGTGCCCCCCTGCAGCACATGGCCCATGATGACCTCATGGATCTGCGCCGGGTCGACGCCACTGCGCGCCACGGCGGCGCGAATCGCGATGGCGCCGAGGTCGGAGGCAGAAAGGGCGCTGAGCGCGCCAAGGTAGCGGCCAATCGGGGTGCGCGCGGCACCAACGATGACAGGGGTGCGTGAGAGATCGGACATAGCGGCGATCAGAGGCACGAGGCGGCTCGGCACGCGCGGGGTGTTCCGCGCGTCAGACAACCGCAGGGACGGCGGGAAGATAGCAGCGGGACCGAGGGTCCGGAGGGCACCACGGGATCACACCGTCGTGATGACCACGAGGCGATGCATGCCGTTTCGGGACGAACCGTACCGAACCGCGGGACTACGCGTCGTAGCCCACCACGAGATTCATCCCGGCCTGTCGGGCCCGGTCGACGGCGGTCGCGGCGGCGGTGAGCAGATCGTCCATGGTCGTGATGTCGCCGGGACATCGGCGACGCCCACGGAGACGGTGCACCGCACCGCCCGCGCCTCACCGGCAAAGACATGCCGCTGCATCCGCTCGCGGATACGTTCGGCGAGCACGAGCCCACCGGAGAGCTCGGTGCTCGGGAGCAGCACCGCGAACTCTTCACCGCCGACACGCCCCACCACGTCCATGGTGCGGGACTCCTGCCGGCAGAGCGTCGCCATGGCGCGGAGCCATTCGCTCCCCATCGCCTCGCCATGGGTGGTGGTCACCGCGCGGAAGTTGTCCGGGGCCACGAGCAGCAGCGACAGCGGCTGACTGTAGCGACGGGCACGCGCCACTTCGGAGGAGGCGACGTCGAAAAACGCGCGGCGGTTGACCGCGCCGGTGAAGTAATCGGTGTCGCTCGAGGCATCACTGCGGGCGGCTTCCTCGAGCTTCCGGCGTTCGGAGAGGTCGCGCGTCACCACCGAGTACCCCACCGCGGTGCCATCGCCGCCACGCAAGGCGGTAATGATGGTGGAGGCGGCGAAGGTCGACCCGTCACCGCGCAGGCGTTCCCCTTCCACTTCACACCAGCCGCTCGCCGCGGCCTGCGCCAGTGTGTCCAGCAGCTGTGCCTGCAGGATGTCCTGCGCGCCCCCCGGCAGCAACATCGCCATCGACTGCCCCACCACCTGACTCGCCGGCCAATGGTGCACCCGTTCGGCGGACTCGC
>JBEIUK010000280.1:0-3369 GCA_040374415.1 Gemmatimonadaceae bacterium
CGCGCGACGGGGCACGATGCCCGTCCGGCGACGCATCCGGGGGCTGCGAGTGGTGGACCGCTCGTGATTGCGCTCTTTGCCGACTATCACGCCGGCAAGGGGCGCACGCAGCTCCGGCCGGACACCGTCGAGAAAGTGCAGGAGCTGCTGGACGCCGCGGCGGCGTTGCAGCGCCGGGTGATTCTCGTGGGCTTTGGTGATCCGCGCTGGGCGGCGCAGCTGCCGCAGCCGATGGCGCGGGTGGTTGCGTGGAGCCGCGACCGTGTGATGCAGCAGGCGGCAGCGCGGGCGTTGCTGCGGTCGGTCAGCGGCCCCGCAGGTCGATAACCAACCACGCCAGCGCGAGCAGGGCGAGCGCGCCCAGGACGAGTTGCAGCGGCCGGAGGGCGCGCCGACGGGCATCCACAACCGCCGGCGGTGCGCCAAGCGGTGGGGCTGCCGGGGCCACATCGGGAGACAACGCCGGGGGCTCGGGCCGGTCATCGGGGAGTGCCACCGGTGCACTGGGCGTGGGGCGCACCGCCGGGATCTCCTCGGTGGGCATGGAGGCCACCGGAGCGGGATGATACAGCGTGCCCGCGAGCGGATAGGTCCGATAGCTGACGGTGTGCTCGGCGTGCCCCAGATCGGCGGATCCCGCCAAGATCCGAGCCGCGATCACCGTGATGTTGTCCGGACCGCCATGGGCATTGGCGGCAGTGATAAGCGCCTGGCAAAGCTGATCCACATCGGCGGCAGTCGCAGCGATCTGCTCCATCTCCTCGAGATCGAGCACGCCGGAGAGGCCATCGCTGCAGAGGAGGAGTAGGTCCCCTTCGTGCACCCGCTGATGCGTCAGGTCCACGCTGATGGTCGGTTCGGGGCCGAGCGCCTGCAGGATGATGTTGCGATGTTCGCTTTGGGCGGCTTGCTGCGGGGTGATTTCTCCCGCCTCAATCAACCGCTGCATGAGCGATTGATCTTTGGTGATCTGAATCGCGTGGCCGCCACGCAGCAGGTAGGCGCGACTGTCACCCACCTGCGCGATGTACAGCGTGTCATCGAGGAGGCCGGCCACGGTGGCGGTGGTGCCCATCCCCTGATGCTCGGCGTGTTCGAGGGCAAAGCCGTGAATGCGCCGGTTCGCCGCCTGGGTGGCGTCGCGCAGCGCCGCCGCGAAGGCCTCAGGGGTCGGTTCGGCGAGCGAGCGCCAGTGCGCTTGCAGGGCGAGCAGGACGCATTCACCGGCCAAGCTACTTGCGAGTTCGCCCGACGCCGCGCCCCCCATGCCGTCGGCCACCAGAAAGAGCAGACCGTGCCGCGGGGTGTCGAGCGTGCACGGCGTCCCGACGTCTACGGCGGTGCCGGTTTCCAGATTCGCCACGAGGAACGCGTCTTCGTTGTGTTCCCGCAATTGCCCCACATCGGTCATCCCGCAGACGCGAACGACGCGCTGCGGCAATGAGGCCGGTGATGAAGCCGAAGAGGAAACGTCCGAGACGGTCACGGAGAGGGTAGGGCGATGGGCCAAGGTGATGGCAGCAACCATCCCTACGGCAGGGACAGCACTCCAGGTTTCCGGCCGCCGCATTCTCCCCGCCGGTATGGGCCCCACAATCGTTTGCGAAAGATGGACCCGGTTCAATGGTCCGGTCAATTCGTTGACAGCGGAAAGGCCGTCTGTCCCGGGTCGGGGCCCGGGTGCGTGAGGGGCCACGGCACCTATCGGCACCGGCCCGTGCTGGACGGCTCTCACATTCGGGCGCACCTTGCGACATGCGAAACGTTTGCCTGTCGTTACGAGACCGGCGCCTCCACCGGATGCGCCTGCCAATCACCGTTCTGCCAATAACCGTCCTGCTGATGGTCGCGTGCCGACCGGCGGGGCCGGCGATTGCGCCGACGACGCCCGCTGTGCCCCCGGCGTCTGTCGCGAGGGCGAGCGCCCCGCCCCCGGTGGTTGGGTTGCCTCCGGTGCCCGCAGTGCGTGGCGCACCGCTCGCGCCCCGTCTGCAGTACCCCAGTGACAATCAGTTGCTCGCCGTGCGTGATTCCACCTTCGTGCTGGGGAGCATCGGCTCGGGCGATGCGCAGCTCACGATCAATGGCGTAGCGGTGCCCGTGGCGCCCAATGGGGCGTTCATTGCCTGGCTACCGATCCCGCCGGCCACGGCCCCCCGGTATGACCTCGTGGCAACGCGCGGCGCGGATACCGCGCGGCGGACGGTGCGTGTGCGCTATCCCACGCGCGTGGCACTGCCGGCGACGGGGCCGCGGCTGCTGGATTCCACGTCGGTGGCGCCGGCGCCGCGGATGATGGCGCGGGCCGATGAGTGGGTGCGTGTGAGCGTCCGCGCGGCTGCCAACGCGCGCGTGGAGGTCGAGCTCCCCGACGGCGCTCGGCGCCCGCTCCTGCGGATCGCGCAACAACGGGCCATCGCGGCACGCGCGGCCGAGGGACCGGGGAATCCGATTGTGGAGGAACCGCTGCCGACGGCAGGTGACGTCGGAGTGACGATGGCGACCGACCTGCCGGCTGCGCTCCTGTCGGCCGGGGCGAAGTTGGTCGCGAGCCGAGGGAGCGATACGGTGCGACTCGTGGTGCCGGCGGTGCAGCTGTCGACGGCGCAGGAGCGCACGCTGGGGGTGCTGCGCACCACCAACCGCATCGGCGCGGACACCGACCATGTGGTGCACGGGCGCACGATCCCCGATGGTACGTACAAGTGGCTGTTATTGCCGGGGACGGTGCTGGAGATCACGGGGAAACAAAACGGCTCGACGCGGGTGCGACTGGATGCCGCGCTCGATGTCTGGGTGGCGAACGAAGACATCGTCGCGTTGCCGGCGGGGAGTCCGTTGCCGCGACGGGTGAGTGGGGGACTTCGTGTAATCCCCGCGCGCGAATGGGTGGATCTGGTGATTCCGCTGGGGGAGCGACCGGCGTTTCTGGTGGAGCCGGAGGGGCGGCAGCTCGATCTGACGTTGTACGGCGTGCAACTCAATCCCGAGATCACGCCGATCCTGGGCAATGACACGCTGGTGCGGCGGATTCACTGGGATCAGGTTGGCAGCGATCGTGTGCGGCTGTCCTTGGCGCTCTCGTCGCCCGTGTACGGGTGGCTGCCGCTCTGGGATGAAGCGCGCCGGGCGCTGGTGTTGCGCGTGCGTCGGCCGCCCGTCGTTGATCCGACGCGGCCGCTCGCGGGGCTGACGATTGCCGTCGATCCCGGACATCCGCCAGCGGGCTCGACGGGACCCACGGGGCTGTTTGAAGGGGATGCGGTGTTGCCGGTGGGGCAGCTGTTGCAGCGCATTCTCACCGAGCGTGGTGCGACGGCCGTGCTGCTGCGCGAAACACTCGGCCCGGTGGGGCTCACAGAGCGCGCC
>JBEIUK010000169.1:0-6453 GCA_040374415.1 Gemmatimonadaceae bacterium
GTCGCGATATGCGTGCTGTGCATCTTCAGCGCCGCCGAGGCCCCATCGGTCTTCGCCGCCAACTCGATGTGCGTGGCAATGCCCGTCGCGGCTTTCTTTACGCCAAAGCCCTTCCCTGGCCCGCTCGTCACGATACTCGGATCGAGCGCGTGGATGATATGCCCAGCGTGCAGCTGCAGCGCTTGGAGATTGGTGGGGTTTCGGCTGGCGAGCGTGGCATGCTGCAGCGCCGTCCGCGACTCGAGAATCGCGGCCTGCAACAGCCCCACGCTGTCCGGCGTGGTGAAGAACTTCACCGCCACATGCGCCACATGGACGCTCCCCGGTCCCTCCGGCACCGTGAAGGTCGGCAGCGCCTGCGGAGCCGCCGCGCCACCGGCGCCACCGGCACCACCGGCGCCACCACGTCCACCGCCCGCCGCGGGCACCGCGGCCGCTTGCACCGGGAGCGGCTGTCCGGTGATCTGGGCCACGTCGCGATCAAACTGCGCGCGCATGGCGTTGTCGCTGCTGATCTGGAAACGCCGGACTTCGAACAGGCTGTCCGTGAATCCCTTCGCAGCGAGCGCCTCGGTCACCTGTTTGACCAGCTGATCCTTCAGCATCTGCTGGGCCTGTAGCGTCTTGTTGCGCGCCTGCGCCATGCGGGCACCGGCCGAGTCATGCACCAAGGATACCGCGACATGCGCCTCGGCCACTTTCCGGATATCCGCCGTGGAGAGGGCCATTGGCGTCGCACCCGACGGCGCGGCGGTGGCGGGTTTCGCCGCAGGGGCGGGAGCGCCCTGGGCAACCAGCACGCCGGCCGAACCGGTCGTGCAGAGCACGGCCATGGTGGCCGTCACACGAACAAGACGTGGAGTAGACATGAGCAGGATAAGAGGAAGGTCGATTGTGGAATGTGCGCCCCCGACAGGGCAAAGCGCAAATGCGCGCCCCCCGGAAGCTGGCAGCTTCGCGTCCCCATCTGCAGACTTTGCAGGGAGCCGGTAGCGACGGTATTCCCCTTCCATCATCCCCTCCCGCGGAGACCCGGTATGACCCGTTTCGTCCCCAGTGCAGGCTCGACGGCCCCAGTCGCCACCACACGCCCCCGACCGGGCGTGGCGACCGCCACGCGCATCGCCGCCCTCTCTCTGGTGCTCCCGTTCCTGGCGCTCGATGCCCAGACCAGCGGCGGACGTGGCGGACGGGCTGAAGGTCCCCCGAGCATGGGCGGCGGGTCCTGCTCGGCCAACGCGTACAACTGCCCCGACGCCCCGAATCCCATCACGGGGCCCAATACGGTGTGGCTGGAGGAGATGACGTGGATGGACGTCCGGGATGCCATGAAGGCGGGCAAGACCACCGTCATCATTCCCACCGGCGGCATTGAACCCAATGGTCCGTGGATCGCCCTCGGCAAGCACAACTTCGTGTTGCACACGAATTGCGAAGCGATCGCGCGAAAGCTGGGCAATGCACTCTGCGCGCCAATCATCAAACTGGTCCCGGAAGGTGGACTCGATCCGGCCACCAGCCACATGACGACCCGCGGCACGCTGAGCATGCGCGAGACCACCTTCCGCGCGGTGCTCACGGATGTCGTGCACAGTCTCAAGATGCATGGCTTCACCAACATCATCCTGATTGGTGACAGCGGCGGCAATCAGGGCGGCCAGCGCTTTGTGGCCGATTCATTGACCCAAATCTGGCAGGGCTCCCCGATCGTCGCGCATGTGCAGGAGTACTACGACTACGCCGGGGTCGCCACCTACATGAAGGACAAAGGCGTGGCGGACACCAAGGCCGAAGGGCTGCATGACGACCCGGTGATCTCGCTCAACATTCTCGTGGATGATCCCCGCCAGATTCGCTACGACGAACGGGTCAAGGCGGGGCTCGCCTCAATCAACGGGGTGTCCTTGGCCGACAAAAAGAAGGCGCTTGAACTGGGCAAGCAGATCGTGGACTATCGCGCGACCACCACTGTCGAGGCGATTCGCAAGGCGATCGCGAACAAGGGCACCCTCCCGGCCCCCGCACGCCGAGCCCCTGGCCAGTAACCCAGTCGGCGCACAATACAGAGCCCCCTCTTCGCCCCCCGTCCCCATGCACCGTCGTGACTTCATGCGGACGAGCGCCCATCTGGCGCTCTCCGCCGGCTTCATCCGACAGAGCAGTCTGCTCCGGCACGAACCGGATCAGCTGATGCGCCCATGGACCGACGAGGTGGTGACGGCCAGCGCGGACCGGATGCAGTGGTGGCGCGAGGCCCGCTTCGGGATGTTCGTGCATTGGGGGCTCTACGCCATTCTCGCGGGGGAATGGGAGGGGAAAACGAACTACGGCGAATGGATCCGCAACAATGCCAAGATCCCGCTGGAGACGTACAACCGATTGCTCGAGCGGTGGAATCCGCGCGACTTCGATGCCGATGGGCTCGCCCGCATGGCGAAAGCGGCGGGGATGCGGTACCTCGTGATCACCACGAAGCATCACGACGGCTTCGCGCTGTGGCCCTCCGCCCATGGGGACTTCAACGTGGCACGCACCGGCGTGTCACGCGACATCATGCGTGAGGTGAGTGACGCATGCCGCCGGCATGGCGTGGTCCCCTGCTGGTACCACTCCATCATGGATTGGCATCATCCGGACTATCTGCCACGCCGGGACTGGGAGGCCGCCGCACGCCCCGCCACGGGCGCGTCCTTCGATCGCTACGTGCAGTTCCTGCACGCTCAGGTCGAAGAGCTCCTCACGCATTACGGGGACATGGGCGTGATGTGGTTTGACGGCGAATGGGAATCGACGTGGACTCGCGACTTGGGCGCCGCGCTGGCCGAGAAATGCCGGCATCTGCAGGCCAATGTCATCGTGAACAATCGCGTGGCGCCCAACCGCGCCGGCATGCTGGACGCCAAGGTGGGTGGCATTGGCGACTTCGGTACGCCGGAGCAGAACATTCCCGATCGCGGCCTTCCCGGTGTGGACTGGGAAGCGTGCATGACGATGAACCAGAATTGGGGCTACAATCGCGCGGACCACGACTTCAAGTCGTTGGCCACGCTCGTGGGGATGGTGAGCGATACCGCGTCAAAAGGGGGCAATCTGCTCCTGAACGTCGGACCGATGGCCTCCGGTGCGCTCCCCACCGAGAGTATCGATCGACTGCAGAGGCTCGCCACCTGGATGGCGGTGCAGGGGGAGGCGATACACGGCACGATGGCGTCGCCCTTCGAGGGGGCGCCGTTCCGCGCAACCCGCAAAGCGGTGGGACGCGGCGGTGAAGCGCTGCATGTCTTTCTTCCGCAATGGCCGGCGTCCCGTGAGCTCTTGCTGCCGGGACTCCGCACGGTACCTACACAAGCCACGCTGTTCGGTCAGCGGACCCGTAATCTGCTCCCGGTGCGAGCCGTTGACGCCGGGGTAGTAGTCACCTTGCCGCCGCAGGCTACCGATCCGACCTGCAGTGTGCTGCGCCTGCAGGCCCCAACGCCCTTTCGGGTCGGTTAGGCGGTCATGAGGCACTGCGCCGCGGCCAGATCAGCGAGCGCCGTGCCCACGGACTTGAAGAGCGTGATCTGCGATGCGTCGGTGCGCCCGGCGCGTTCGCCACGCGCCAGCTCCCCCACCTCGGCCACCACATGCTCCCGCGTGATCAGTCCGCGGGCGATGGGGTGGACGAGGTCACCCGCCTCGGCAAGGACACCCGCGTAGCTGTCCACCAGCACGCGGCTCGCGACCACGGCGGCATCATCTACTTCGCGCATGGCGTGGGTGAATCCCCCCACGCAATCGAGGTGCATCCCCGGGCGCAGCCAGGCGCCCGGCACCAGCGGCTCCTGCGCCGCCGTCGCACAGGAGATGATGTCGGCCTCGCGCACCGCTGCCTCACGCGAACCCGCCACCACCGCGGGGATCCCTTCATCGGAGAGCGTGGCGACCAGCGCGGCGGCACGCTCCGGACGGCGCCCCCACACCAGCACGCGGTCGATCGCCGGACGCAGCGCGACATGCGCTCGAACCATCCACGGGGCCAGATGCCCGGTGCCCACCATGAGCAACGTGCGCGCCGTGGATGGTGCCGCATAGCGGGCCACCAGGGCTGAGACGGCGGCCGTCCGGCGCACCGTCAGGGCATCGCCATCGATAATGGCGCGCGGCACGCCCGTGCGACGATCCAGCAGAAGATACGTGGCATTCACCGACGGGGCGCCGAGCGCCACGGCGCCAGGGATCACGGTGACGATCTTGGTCCCAATGACGTCGGCATTCCACGCCGGCATCAGCAGCAGCGTGTCGCCCTCGGCAAGGGGGTGTGCATGGCGCACCGGCACCTGCGCACCCGCTGCGAAGGCGGCCTCGAGCGCCGACGCCAGCGAGGTCCAGTCTAATGCGGCATGGACCTCACTGGCCGATAGGACGCGCACCGGCGCGGACATGATCGGTCGGCCCGGTGCGACGGTCTTACTTCTTGGTGGTGACGGTCAGCCCAGTAACCACGCCTTCGGTGTTGTGCGCGAAGCGCACCCCGTACATCCCGTCGGTCGACTTGAGCTTGCCCGCGGTCACGAGATCCGCCTTGGCATAGCTCGCGACGACCTTACCGTTGATGCTGCATTCGACCTTGTCGCCATCAACCGACATTGCGATCGTCTGCTCCACCGGCTCACCCTTGCCCGCGGCCTTGTTCACCGCGGCGTCCATACCACCGCGCGGGCCATTCATCTGAAACGGCGCCGGCCCAAAGCCGCGCACGATGAAGTTGCCGTTGCCGTACGCGGCGCAGTACAGGTAGCTGCCGTTGGCGGTGCCCATGTCGTTCCCCGCGATCACAAGGCCGTACGGATGCGGGTGCGAGTTCAGGTTCATGTACTTCGCTTCCTTGAACGTCGCCGTGACCGTGTAGTTGCCCTTGAGCGTGGTCTTGCTGTTCCAGTACGTCGTGGCCGGACCGGTCGTCACGGCGATGTCCTTCCCCGACGACGCGAACTTGGCATCGTCCAGCTTGAGGCCAGCCGCGGCTTCCTTGGGATCGATCACGCCGGACCAGCCGGCCACCGAGATGCCGCCACCGGCCACGGTGCGGGACTTTTCAGTCTCCTGCGCCGAAGCCAGGCGCGGAGCAAGGACAAGAGCAGTGAGGGCCAGCAGCGCAGCAGGCGTCCGTGACATGGGTCGTAGGGGCTATGGGATGGGATAACCGCACCAACAGGGTGAAAGATGGGGGCGATCCCCCGTGGTGCGCCACTTTCAGCCGGCCGCCCCCCTAGGTGAGCGACGCGCCCTCGATCTCCGCCGCCTGCATCTGCCGTTGGACCATCTCGGCGTAGGCCCCGCCGGCCGCCATGAGCGACTCATGGGTCCCACGCTCCACGATGGCGCCGTTCTCGAACAAGAGAATCAGATCGGCATCCCGGACCGTCGACAACCGGTGCGCGATCACAAAGGTGGTTCTCCCGATCAGCAGCTCCTGGAGCGCCGCCTGAATGAGCTGCTCGCTCTCCGTATCGAGGTTACTGGTGGCTTCATCGAGCACCAGGATCTGCGGGGCGGCCAGAATCGCCCGGGCGATGGCGAGCCGCTGCTGCTGCCCGCCAGACAGCTTGACCCCGCGCTCGCCCACGTACGTCTCGTACCCCTCGGGGAGTCGCTCGATGAACTCATGGGCATTCGCGCGACGGGCGGCATCGAGGATGGCTGCCTCCGTCGCGTCTGGGCGCGCATAGGCAATGTTCTCACGGACAGAGCCGTCGAAGAGAAAGACATCCTGTTGCACGAGCCCGAGCAGCTGACGGTAGCTCCGTAAGGTCAAATCGCGGATATCGGTCCCATTCAGCAGAATCCGCCCGCTGGTGGGGTCGTGGAACCGGGCGATCAGATCGGTGAGCGTGGTCTTCCCCGCCCCACTCCGCCCCACGAGCGCAACGACGGAGCCACCGGGCACCGTCACGCTGACGTCGTGCAGCACGGGCACCCCTTCGCGATAGGCAAAGCCCACCTGTTCCACACGAATCTCGTGGACCGTCGTCGGCGCCTTCACCGCCCCCGGGCGGTCCGGCTTGTCCTCCGGCATCGCCAGCACATCGAAGACGCGCTCCATCGCCGCCAAGGACCGCTGCAGCTCGGAGAAGGAGTTCACGATGCTCCAGACGGGGTTGAGCAGCAGAAACGTGTACCACTGGAAGGCCATGATATCGCCAATCGACGCGGTCCCCGCGAGGTTGAGCGCGCCGCCAAACCAGACGATCACCACGTTCACCATGCCGACCATGAGCCCCCAGGCCGACCAGAGGAACAGCTCGCGGCGGCTCGCGAAGAGCTCTTTGCGCAGCACCCCGTGCCGCCCACGCATGTAGGCGAGCAGCTCAGTCCGTTCACGACCAAACGCCCGCACCACGCGAATGCCCGAGAAGGTTTCCCCCACACGGCCGTCGATGCGTTCGGCATCCTTGCGCACCGATCGATAGA
>JBEIUK010000276.1:0-3477 GCA_040374415.1 Gemmatimonadaceae bacterium
ACGAATACCATGCGCGCGTCGACGCCGTGCTGCAGGGGCTGGGCTTTGACGCCGAAGAGTCGAAGACGCGGTTGATCTCGACGCTGTCGGGTGGTGAACGCGGACGCGTGGGGCTGGCCGCACAGCTCATCGCCCCGGCCGACTTGCTGTTGCTGGACGAACCCACCAATCACCTCGATCTCGATACCACGACCTGGCTGCAGGAGTGGCTCGCCGAGGCGGCGGAGACGGTGATTGTGGTGTCGCACGATCGCGCGTTCATGGATGCCGTGTGCACGAACATTTTGCACGTCGAGGCCAAGTCGAGCGAGTCGTACAAGGGGAACTACAGTCAGTTTGTCCCGCAGCGCGCCGAACGTCGGCTGACGCGCGAACGCGAACTCGAGAAGCAGCGTGCGTATGTGAAGAAGGAAGAGGAATACATTCGGCGGAATATTGCCGGCGTGAATTCCTTTCAGGCGAAGGGGAAGCGGAAGCGGCTCGAGCGGTTGCCGCGGCTCGCGCCGCCCCCCGGTGATCCGGCGGCGATGTCGCTGCAATTCGACATCGCGGAGCGTGGTGGCGATCAGGTCACGTCCATCAAAGATCTTCGCGTGGAGGTGCCGGGGCGCGTCCTGGTGGACGACTTCACCGTCGTGCTCCGTCGCAATGATTTCGTCGCGCTGGTGGGGCCGAACGGCGCGGGGAAGTCGACGGTGATCAAGACCATGCTGGGGGATCTCAGGCCCGCGCATGGTGAGGTGCGGGTGGGTGGATCCATCACGCCGGCGTGGTTCCGTCAGGATCTCTCCGACCTGCCGCTGCGCAAATCCCTCGCGGATGCGATTCAGGACCAGCGGCCGCTCTGGAGTCGTGGCGCGGTGCAGAATCATCTGGGCGCCTTCGGCTTCAGCGGCGACGAAGTGCTCCGCGAAATTCAGTCATTGAGCGGCGGTGAGCGGGCCCGGATGGCGCTCGCGCTGATGACGCTTGCGAAGGCGAATCTGCTGGTGCTCGACGAACCGACCAACCATCTCGACGTCGAAAACATTGAAGCGCTGGAAGACGCGCTCGATGAGTACGAAGGGACGGTGCTGTTGGTGAGTCACGATCGCGCCTTCTTGCGGCAGGTCGCGACGCGCGTGTGGTACTTCGACGGGACGCGCCTCAAAGATTTCGACGGCTCCTTCGAAGAGTGGGAAGCCGATCAGACGCGTCGCGCCGGGCGGTAACGCGGGGCGCTAGCGCATCGGCCAAGGCCGAGCGCTAACGCCACCGCGTCCGCGATTACTTCACCGTGAGCGTCGTGCTGGAGGTGGCCACGGTGGTGGTCCCGAGCTTCGCGGTCACGGTCACGGTGAGCGAGCCGGCATTCTGGAAGGTGATGACGTAGCGCCGCAGTCCGGTGCCGGTCATCGTGCCGATGTTCGGGAAGGTCCAGGCGTAGACCAGCTTCGAAACATCTGCGGCGGCGACGTTGGTCGGCACGCCCGCATCGACGGTGCAGGTACGCGCCGTGCAGGTGGCGACGAGCGACATCGTCCCGGTCGTCGGCTTCGGGGTTGGTGTCGGCGTGGGGGTGGGCGTCGGCGTCGGCGTTGGCGTCGGTGCCGCAGTCCCCGGCAGGCTCCGCACCGCGAGGAGCCGATTGGGTGTGTTCGGCAGCAGCCCGGTGATCTTCCCCGAGGTGCTCGCCGACAGCATCCAGGTGGCGACGGCGTCGGGGGTCCCGGTGGGGTTCACCGCGAGATAGACGGCGGCGGCCCCGGCCACGAAGGGCGCGGCCATCGACGTCCCCGAGGCCATCACCAACACGGCGTCGCCGCTCATGCCGGCGCCCGGAATCGCGTCACCGGGGGCGCTGAGATCGACGCAGGCTCCGCCATTGGAATAGCTGGGGCGTGCATCGGTCGCCGTGGTGGCGCCGACGGTGATCGCCCCGGGGGCGCGGGCCGGGGAGATGGTGCAGGCATCGCCGCCGTTATTGCCGGCAGCGACCACCACCGTGATCCCGGCGGCGCGCATGCGGTCGACGAGAGCGTCGACGGCGGTGCTGCCCCCTGGGACGCCGAGGCTCATGTTGGCGACCATGGGGCCAGCGACGCGCTTCTTTTCCGCGATCGCCCAGTCGGCGCCACGCGAGAGCTCGAGCGAGCTGCCGGAGCCTTGGGCATTCATGACGCGGACATCGAGGAGCGTGGCGGCGGGGGCGATCCCGAAGTTGGTGCCGGCGGCGAGTGACGCGGTGAGGGTACCGTGGCCGTTGCCGTCGCCGCTCGTTTTTGCGGTGTTGGTGAAGGCGTCGTAGCCGCCGGCGATCCGTCCTGTGAGATCGCTGTGCGTCCAGCGAATGCCGGTATCGAAGAGGGCGATGCGGACGCCTTTCCCGTCGTTACCGAAGCGCGTGGACTTGCCGTCGAGGGGGAGGGCGATCTGGTCAACGCGATCGAGTCCCCAGGAGCGGGTCGCCTGCACCGTGGTGGCGGTCAGTTCGATGGCGCGGACCGGTTCGACGACGGCGACGGCCGGGTCGTTGCGGAGGCGGACGAACTCTTCGTCGGTGGCGGTGACGACGGCGGCGTGGAGCGATCCCATGACTTCGACCGTGTCATCGGCGGCCATGAGGGGGGCAGGGATCCCCATGGGGGTGACGGCGGCAGCGCCTCCGGTGGTGAGGGCGATCTGCCGAGTCGGCGCCATGTGCTGCATCACCTGCGCGGTGGTCACCATGGCGTCGGTGACGGTGTCGCGGAGGAGGACGAGATAGGCGGCGGAGGGTGGGGTGGCTGCGGGGGCCACCGTGACCTGCGTCGGGGTGGAGCTGTCCCCGCAGGCGGTGAGCAGGAAGGCGCCAACGACGGCGCATCCTATAGTAGTGCGGCGATTCACAACGACGCTCCAGAGAGTAAAGGATACAGCCCTGCGCTATGGAGTATCGGCTGGCCGGTTGGAAACTTGAGGGCGCGTGTGGGTGAAATTTGTGTGCTGTGAGAGAGTGCACCGGGGGTGTGATGGCGGGGTGCGGGGTGTGCGCGCACATTAGCGTCCGGTTTCAGGAAGCCGATGCATTGACAGTCCTCCCTTGTGGCGGCACACTGAACGCGGAGTCTTCACGGTGCCCACCCATTGTCTCTGGCGATGTCCCGCAAGGAAGGCGCGCAATGGCAGTGCTGTCCTGTTCGTCTGCAGACGTGGACATGGTCACCGCATACGCATCCGATGCGCAGGATGCCGTGCTGCCATTCGTGGTGCTCCTTCAGGGACGCGCCGTGGACGCCGTGACGCCACGTGCGCCGCGCGAGGCGCGGGTGCCCCGCATGGGTGACGGGAGGCTGCCGGGATGTGCATTCCAGCGCGGCACGGTCACCTTTGCCTTTGCGCAGGGGATCGTCCGCATCGATGATGCGGAGTACGATGGCGCCGCGACCGGTTTCACGCGCATCGTGCTGGTCGACACCGATCAACCGGCCAACTCGGCGACCTGTTTCTCGATCCCGG
>JBEIUK010000125.1:0-8579 GCA_040374415.1 Gemmatimonadaceae bacterium
CGCGCACGACTGGCACACCGCGCTCGCGCTGCTCTATCTGCGCAGCTACGAAGGACTCCGCGAGCGCTACGCGCGCACGGCCACGGTGCTCTCGGTGCACAATGCCGGGTATCAGGGGCACTTCCCGGCCGCCATGCTCAATGAGTGCGGGATCCCGCCGGAGCTGTACACCTTCCGGCACGTCGAGTGGTATGACCGGATCAATTTCCTGAAGGCCGGGCTCACCTTCGCCGATATGGTGGTGACGGTCAGCGCCACGCACGCCGTGGAACTGCGGACCCCCGGCGGCGGCTTCGGGCTGCACGAGGTGTTCCAGTGGCTGGGAGACCGGTTCACCGGGATTACGAACGGGATCGACCAAACCGTATGGGATCCCGCCACCGATGATCAGATCACGGCGCCGTACACCGCCGAGGATCCGGTCACCAACAAGGCCAAGTGCAAGGCCACGCTGCAGCGAACCTTTGGCCTTCCACTGCGCGCGCGGACGCCGCTCTTCGGGCTCACAGGGCGTATGGTGCAACAGAAGGGGCTCGACCTCATTCTGGGCTCCCCGCTCGTGCGGCAGCTCGATGCGCAGTTCGTCTTTCTGGGCGCCGGTGATGCCCACTACGAGCGGGCCCTCACCCAGCTGGCCGCCGCTCGTCCGCATCATGTGGGGGTCCAGCTGGATTTCACAGATCGGCTCGAGCACCGGCTCATGGCCGGCGCCGACATCTTCCTGATGCCCTCGCAGT
The DNA here is from genome assembly GCA_040374415.1 of Gemmatimonadaceae bacterium. Classification (GTDB taxonomy): domain Bacteria; phylum Gemmatimonadota; class Gemmatimonadetes; order Gemmatimonadales; family Gemmatimonadaceae; genus Gemmatimonas. The sequence continues at coordinate 738 of JBEIUK010000125.1, forward strand.
ATGAGCCCTGCGGCCTCACGCAGATGCGGGCGCAGCGCTACGGCGCGCTCCCCATTGGCCGTCGGGTGGGTGGGATCGCCGACACCATCGAAGACGATGTGACCGGGTTTCTCTTTGATGAGTACACCCCGGACGCGCTCGAGCGCGCCATCTCGCGATCGCTCGCCCGCTTCGCCGATCGCGATGCCTGGGAAGCGCGTATGCGGACGGCGATGCAGCGCGATTTTGGCTGGGAGCGGGCCGCCGAGCGCTATGCCGGCGTGTACAGCCGCGCGCTGGCGATCGCCCAAGCGCGCTAGTCGGCCGCGGAGTCCTGCCCATGCATCATGTCGTGGTCCATGCGCACTGCTATCAGCCGCCGCGCGAAGATCCCTGGCTCGAGATCGTTGAGGCCGAGCCGTCGGCCTCTCCGGACCATGACTGGAATGTCCGCATCGACCGCGAGTGCTATGCCCGACTCGCCGGCGCCGAGGTGCGGCAGCCGCTCAATGCGGGAGCCATGCCCGACCCCGAGGCGCGCACCGGCATCGCCGGGCTGATCAATCTCTACGCCTGGTGCTCGTTCGATGTGGGCGCCACGCTGTGCGAGTGGATGGACCTGACCGCGCCCACCACGATGCGGGCGATGATCGAGGGGGACCGCGCCAGCGTTCGGCGCTGGGGGCATGGCAACGCCATCGCCGCCCCATACCATCATGTGATCCTCCCCCTCGCCTCCCCGCGGGACCGCCGGACGGAGGTGCGCTGGGGGATCGCCGATTTCACGCGGCGCTTTGGCCGCCTCCCCGAGGGGATGTGGTTGCCGGAGTGCGCCGCCGACGAGGATACGCTGGATCTGCTGGCCGCCGAGGGGATCCGATTCACCATTCTGGCCCCCTATCAGGTCCAGACCGATGGCGAGACGCATGGGCTGCCGGTACTGTGGCGTGGGGCCGCGGGACGGTCGCTGACAATCCTCCCGTACGATGGCGCCCTGGCCGGCGAAGTGGCCTTCGGCGGACTGCTCCGTGATGCGGAGGCGCTCCAATGGCGACTGGCGCCCGGGCTCGATGACGGGCAGACGCGATGCACCACCCTCGCCACCGACGGCGAGACCTTCGGGCATCATCATCGAGGCGGCGACCAGACGTTGGCGCAAGCCATGGTGCGGCTCGCGCAGCGACGGAATGCCGGGCTGACCAACGCGGCCACCGTGGTGGCCACCCATCCGGCCACCCTCGAGGCCCGGCTGGTCTCCCCTTCGTCCTGGAGCTGCGCGCATGGCGTGCAGCGGTGGCGGGAGAGTTGCGGCTGTCGGCTGGACCAGTACAAGGCGCCGGCGCAGCAGTGGCGCGGGCCACTCCGGAGTGCCTTGTCGGCCTTGGCGGCGGAGTGCCATCAGATCTTCGAGCACGAGGGACGCGAGCTGTTCGCGGACGACCCGTGGACCGTGCGCGACGGCTACGGCACCGTCGTGTCGGCCGACGGGACGGCGCTGGCCGACTTCGTCCGCGCGGCCCTACGCGCGCATGTCGACGACCGCTCCCTCTCGCGGGCGCGCCAGCTCCTGGAGCTCGAGCGGGCCGTGCTGCGCTGCTTTACCTCCTGCGCTTGGTTCTTCGACGAGGTTGATCGGATCGAGACGCGGCAGGTGCTCCGCTATGCCGCCCGCGCACTGGAGCTCTCCGGCCATGCCTCTCGGCTCGTCCCGGAGCTGATCCATTGGCTGGAACCCGCCCGGGCGGCCGTCCCGGACAGCGTGACCGCGGCCGACGTGCTGGTCCGCAGTGCGATGCCGCACCGCCACCCCACCTGGTCCGTCGCCGCAGGCGCCATCGCGCTCGTGGCCGGCGGCCACCCCTGTGAGCGCGTCGCCGCCTACGACGTGGCGGTCGCCCCACAGGAGCGGCCAGAATGGCCCTGGCAGGTCCGGCTGGAGCACCGCCGGACCGGGGACATCGCGCAGTTCTGGGGCTCCGTCGTGGGGGAAGGACCGTCGCTGCGGATCTCCCTGATCCCCGCCAACGACGGCGCGACCGGCCCACAGCTCTTGGCCATTCACGACCTCCCCGAGCCTGTCAGCACGCAGCTGCTGCAACCCTTCGCCCTGCACGACCGGGCGCTGACCGGCTGACCGGCTGACCGGCTGACCGGCTGATCGGGGGCGAGCCCCGGCGCTAGGCAGGCCGAGGGTCCTCTCCGATGGTGGCGTAGGTCGACGCGACCCGCAGGGCGGCCCCGGGCCGGGTGTACACATCGGGCCGACGCGAGGCGATCACCTCCCGAATGACCGCCGCCACCTGCTCGGCGCTCTGCGAGTCGGGGAGGGTGCGCGAATCCACCCCGCCGTGGCGGGCATTGAGCCCGAAATCGGTCCGGACGACCCCCGGTGAGACCAGCGAGACCTGAATCTCCGGGTGCGTCTGCTGCACTTCTGCCCGGAAATTGGCGGTCAACGCATTCAGGAAGTGCTTCGCCCCGTTATAGGCCGACCGGTGGATGGCGAACGGGATCCGCCCCAGCATCGACGACACGTTGATCAGATGCCCCGTCCCGCGGGCCCGGAAGTGCGGGAGCACCTCCTGCATGCCATAGAGCGCCGACTTCACGTTGATGCGCATCATGTCATCCACGTCGTCGTCGGTGAGCTCGCTGGGCAGCCGGCTGATCCCCTGCCCAACGTTGTTGATCCAGACATCGATCGGCCCGCATTGCGCGATGGTGTCGGCCACCACGGCCCGCACGGCCACGCGATCGGTGACGTCGGCCGCCATCGGATGCGCGAGTTGTCCACACCGCGCCGCCACCGCCGTGAGGGCCTCGGTACGGCGTGCCACGAGCACCACCCGGTGCCCATCGGCCGCCAGCTGCTCCGCCACGGCGGCCCCAATGCCGCCGCTCGCCCCCGTCACCACCACGACCTTCCGCCCCTCGGCGTTCCCCATCCGTTCTCCCCGGTTATCGGACACTCTGACCTCGTGTGAGGAACCCAGCAAACAGCACAAACGTGATTCATGCTCGTGTGGATAACGGTCCGGATACGACTGGAAAACTCCCGCGCTTTCCGGGGGTGATTTTCCACAGTCTCCGAACCCTCATGTGATACCCCTGCAAGCATTTATCTACTTTTCCACATCAATGCTACGCTATATCCACATATATGTCAACAACTTAGCGCATTGCGATGTATTGCATCATCGGGTCGTTCGTCATAACATCCCCGACCCGCCGCCAGTCCCATTGGCTCGGCTGATCACGTTCCAATGCCCCCCGAATCTCGCCATGAAACTCGTTCCCTGTGCCGCCCCTATGGGCCCGCTGGAGATTGCCCCCGTCACATCGCTCGCGATGGGATCGGCTGTGGAGAACGCGCACCGTTCGGCCTTCTGGGGGAGCGATGACGCCTACTACGTGCGGGTCATTGGGGCGGGCGCCGACGTCTGGTATCGGGTCGCCAGCGAGACGACGGCGACCGGTGGGACCTCCGACGCGGACGCGGCCGCGGCCGCGTTTGCGTCGCACTTCAACAATGTGATCCCGTTGGGCAGCGGGCGCGTGGCCTTCCCCTTGGGGTCCACCGGTCGCCGATTCTACCGCATCTGGCGCTCCGGCGCCCGTGGGTCGGGTCGGACTACAATCCGGGAAGTTCGAGCTGCGCGGTCACGCCGCCAGCCAGCGTGACGCCAGCCGCCTGCAGCCACGCCAGCAGGAGATCCTGTCCGTGATCGCCGGCCATTGCCGACCGTGCCGCACTCAGATGCAGCTTGAACTCGGCCGAGACATCGGGGAGCGTCCGTTTCAGGACGGCCACGGTGAGGAGCTCGGTCGCGTCGGCCAGATGCCGCATCGCGAACTCGGTCATCCGGGCGCGGAGCGCCGAGGCGTTGAGGACCGGCGTTTCGCCGGGGAGCTCATGCTCGGCGCGACGTTCGCGGAAGGCCGCCAGGCGGCTCCGGGTGGCCGTCAGCAGCGGACGATCGTCGGGGCCAAGGGTGATTACCGTGGGGGCGTCGCTGCTGCCCGCCACCGGGGCGCCCAGGAGGCCCAGCCAGGCCAGCCAGAGCGTACCGCGGGCGTAGGCCTCCCAGGGAGCCTGGTCGAGGCGGCGCGTGGACTCACGGACGGCGCTCGCCACACCACGACGCCGTTCCCACCAGCGTACGAAGGCGTCGGTCTCGTGGGCAACCAGGGCGAGGGCGCCCACGCGCAGCGCCCAGGTGGTGGTCGCCTCCGGATCGTCGGCCGGCGCCCGCAGCGCCGCCGCGCAGCGGAAAGCCCGCGACGCCCCCATGGCGAGCACCGCCTGGGCCAGATCGCGTTCCCGGGTCGCCACGGGATGGAGCGCGGCATCGAGCTGGCTCAGGGCGGCGAGCTCGTAGGCGGTGCCCAGCAGCGCCAGGCCATCGGCAATAGGTTCGCCCAGTCCGTCGCCTTGGGCCTGCGCGCCAACCTCCGCCCGCTCGAGCAGGAGGGCGCGCCGTTCCGCCGGAATGGCGGCGACGGCCCAGTGCTCCTCGAGCGTGGTCCGGGCCAGCAGGGCCAGATCATGCGCGACGACTTCTCGTTCTGCTGCCTGCGCGAGCACGTGCATACCGCCGCCTCCGCTGGAGGGGTGGATGTACACCGACGAACGTGTCGGGGACGAAACAGACGTTAGGGCCAACGGCCACCGCTACAAGAGCAGTAACGCTTCAGCACTGTCGCATTTATGTAACAGACCGCGAGCTGTCAAGGTCTGTCCGACGCCCTTCCGGAGATTTTGTCGTGGGATTTGAGTCATCGCGCACCGCCCGTCGTCGTCTGGCCTCCATTGCGGCCTCGAACCCCCGGGTTCGCGAAGCGCTGTCGCCGTCGGCCTTTGATGGGTTCCTGCTGGAGGAGCATCCGGTCTCCGAGGGCCCCCTCACGTCGCCGCTGCAGCTGCAGCTGGACATCCTGGCGCAGGACATCGTCTCGACGCCAGGCGCCGGTGGGGCCTTGCTCGCCGCCTACGCCGCGCAGGCGCGGGCGCTGACCCTGGTCGTGGAAGCCTCGCGCCGAGCCGCAGGCGAACCGTTGCCGGCCGCCGTGGTCAGTGCCGCCGAAGCGGCGCTGGCGTCACCGCTCGCCCTGTCGGGATTGCCGGTGATCTGACGCGCCTCGCGATCGCTGTGGCGCGCACGACAACGCCCCGGTCTTCTTTCCACGGAAAGAATGCTGGGGCGTTTTTGTGATATGTGCACAACTGGAGTGCTCAACCCAATATCACAGGCTGTGAGGTGCGTTGCACGAACCCTCTGCTCTGTAAGGGATTGCGTGGTGCGCTGTGGCGTGCTTCGATCTCAAAGGATCACGGTTTTGCTGTATAAAAACCGCTTGCGGACGGCTACCAGCAGCGCTTCCCGATACTGGCACCGGCGTTGTAGCGGTTCACCTGTTCGGCTTGCTTGAGCGTCTGCGCCAGCTCCTTCGCCCGGACGAGCGCCGCACAGGCCGGTACGGGCTCGCTGAGCAACCCGTAGGCTTCGAAGAGGTGCAGATAGGCCCGCGCGCTGTCCGCGGCCGTCGGCAGCTTCCCCAACAGGGCCCGTAACAGGGGGATGGCGCGCCGGCCATCAGCATCGCTCAGATCGGGACGCATCGGGTCGAGAATCGCATCGATGGTGTCGGTCTCCGCGCTGCGGTAGAACAAGCCGGCACTGACCGGCGCGCGGGTGGACGATGCCAGGCCCGCGCCGGGCGCCGCGCTCGACGGCACCCCACCGGCCGCTCCGGCAGCAGCTCCGGCGGCCATTGGCGCCCCAGTGACCGATCCCGGCCGCGCGCCAGCAGGGGCCGAAGGCTTGCTGCCGTTCCCCGGCACCGCCCCCTGGGGAGCCGTCGGCAGCGCCGCTGCGGACGTGGGGGGCGTCGTTAGCGCGGACGTCGACGCGGCAGTCGGTACGTTGCTCGGGGTGGGGAGACTCGCCTCGGGTGCCGCAACCGTCCCCGTCGGGCGGGGCCGGTTCACCAGCCACACCCCGGTGGCCACCACCACCAGGACGGTGCCACCCAGCGTGATGAGGAAGCGAGCACGCCGCTGCCGGTGCTCCGCCGCCTCGGTCGCGCGCAGCGACGCCCCTGATGCCGCCGCGTTGGCCGACGCCAGTACCGGGGGTACCGGGGGCACCGGGGCCAAGGGCGACGATGGGGTCGGAACGGCGCTCCGGAGCACCGTGGCCGGCGCCGGTGTCGTTCCCACGCTCGGTGCCACCGGCGGCGAGACCACCGGCGGCGAGACCACCGGCGGCGAGACCGCCTTCGGCGACGTCGGTGTGGGTTCGGACGGGATGATCGGCGCCGACACCGGCGTCGGTATCACCGACTGCACCACCGGAATCTCTCGCGAATGCACCGGGAACATCACCGTCGCCTGATTCGATCGCGGGGCGGCGGCCTGGTAGCCGGCAATCGCCGCGTCGAACGCCTTGGCAAAGGCGCCGGCCGACTGGTAGCGCATAGTCGGATTCCGCTGCAGTCCCTGATCAAACACCCCCTGCAGCCGCGGTGGCCACGCGACCGACGGGTATACATCGGCCAGTGGGCGCGGATCGGCAAAGAGCCGCGCGTTCAGCCCGCGGTCGATGGTTGTGTTATCGAATGGCAACTCGCGCGTCAGACATTGGTAGACCACGAGCGCCAGGGAGTAGACGTCGCTCCGGTGATCCACCGACTCGCCCATCAGCTGCTCGGGACTCATGAACTCCGGCGTGCCCACCACGAAGCCTGTCCGGGTCAGCGACGTTTCGCCCGCCTCCGACCCCACCGCCTTGGCGATCCCAAAGTCCACGATCTTGCAGCGGTCGACCCCGTCCTCATCCGTGACCACCATAATGTTCTCGGCCTTGAGATCCCGGTGGACGAGGTGCTTCTGGTGGGCCGCATCCAGACCGTCGGCCACCTGGCGGACAATCGTGGCCGTGCGCGCAAGCGGCAGCGGGCCTTCCTGTTCGACGAGATGGCTGAGCGTCGGCCCCGGGACATACTCCATGGCCAGATACACCTGGCCATCGCGCGTCTCCCCGAAGTCAAAGACCCGGGTGATGGCTTCATGCTCGACCCGGCTGGCGTTGGAGGCCTCGCGATTGAACCGGGCCACCGCCGCCGCATCCGCCATTAATTCCTTGCGCAGGACCTTGATGGCCGCCAGCGACGGGAGTCGGACATGCTGCGCCTTGTACACCTTCCCCATCCCGCCTTCACCGAGTAGCTCGGTGATGCGGTACCGGTCAGCAATGACCGTCCCCACCAGATCGCCTCCAGCATCCACGGCACGCAGCGTCGTCCCATCGCTGGGACAGAACGCAATCGTAGCGGGATAGGTTGCGCCGCAGACGGGGCAGAGTCTTGCCATATAGAGCTGAACGATTGGGCTGATGTTTCGATACTTTTTGGTACCCTACTTGGAGAATACAGCGATGCGAGCTCGTCCGCTTCTGCAGGCTATCCGGACCGTCACCCGCCGGTCCACCACGATCGTCACGCTGGCGGCCCTGACCGCCGTCGGTGCGGGCGCCCAAAATGGCGCGCCGGACGCGCGTCCTACCGTCGCCGTGCTCTACTTCACCAATGGCGCGATCGGCAAGAACGCCGAGTATGCCCCGCTCAGCAAAGGGATGGCGGAGATGCTGATCACGGAGCTGGCCGCGAATACAAACATCCGCGTCGTGGAGCGGGATCGCCTGCAGGCGCTCCTCGATGAGCAGAACCTGGGCGGCTCCGGGCGCGTGGAAGCGGGCACGGCGGCGCGCCTCGGCAAGACTTTGGGCGCACGCCATATGTTGATGGGCACGTTTGTGATCGATCCGAAGGAGATGATGCGCGTCGACGTCCGGGCGATCAACG
>JBEIUK010000286.1:0-3108 GCA_040374415.1 Gemmatimonadaceae bacterium
CCACCGCGGCGTCCACAGGCACCACCGACTGCTCCGCCACGCGCTGCAACGCATGGAAGGCCGCCAGTGCCCGACGCCGCTTTTTGTCGCCTGTTCCGCTCATCGCATCCGGAAGGAAGTGTCCGCATACCACACCATCACCGCCCCATCACCGCCCCCACGCGCCCGGGATCGCGACCGCAATCGCGACCGGGATCGCGATCGATCAGCTCCGCAGCATCCCGCTATGCCGCACCGCCATACGCTCGGCCAGCACTGTGGCCACCGCCATGATCGTTTCCTGCGGGTTCACGCCGAGCGCCGTGGGAAGGAGTGATCCGTCGGTAATGTACAGGCCACGCACCCCATGCCGCTCGCCGTCCGGCGTCGCGCCGGAGCGCTGCGGATCGGTCCCCATCCGGCAGGTCCCGTTCACATGGGCCGAGAAGAGCGCCATGCGGTTGGGGGCGACGGAGGCGCGTTCGAGCGCCGCCAGATCGGTGATGGAACGCACCGTGATCGGCTTCGTGTGCGCCGACGTGACCACTTTCGCCCCGTTCGCGAGATGGAGCCGCGCGGCGGCCACCACCGACGCCTGCACGCGCGCCCGGTCTTCCGGCGTCAGCGCATAGCGGATCGATACGGCACCGGCGCGATTGACTGCGACGCGCCCGCTGGAGCGCGCGGTGTTGGCCCCGTCGCGCGTGAGGGCAATCAGGACACCGGTCTGCCGGTATTGCTGCATCCGGGCGGCATGCGCCGGACCAAAGCCAGGCATCGCGGCGGCGGTGAGCGACGGTAGCATGGGCGGACATTCAATCCAGAAACCGTAGTCGGTCCCCTGCCACTGAATGAACTCGTCACACATCGTCGACAGCGGGATCCCCGTGTTGGAGAGGATGTCGCGGTCGTAGTGGCCCATCACAGCGGTAGTGGGATGGAGTCGCAGCCACTCGCCGACGCCACCGCCGCCCATCCCGGAGCGCTGCAGCAGCGCCGGCGTTTCAATGGCGCCACCGGCGACGACGACCAGCGGCGCATCAATGGTGAGGGTGCGACCGCCGACGGTGGCATGCACCCGCTTGAGCGCCGGCGTGCCCGTGCCGGTATCGCGCTCCCGCCGCTCAATGCGTGACACGCGGGCATTGGCATACAGCGTCGCGCCGGCAGCGAGTGCACGCGGGAGGAACGTCAGCAGCGTCGACTGCTTGGCGTTGTGGCGGCAGCCAATGCCGCACTTGCCGCAGCGGATGCACTGATCGGCATTGATGTTCGCCGTGGTGGCACGCCAACCCAGCGTACGGGCACCATCGAGAATGAGCCGGTTGTTGGGGGAGTGCGCATCATCGGGGACGGCGCGCGCCTGCACCTCCTGCTCAATGCGCGCAAAGACGGGGGCCATCTCCGCCGGCGACATGCCGAAGACCCCGTGGGCCCGCGCCCATTCGTCGAGGACGAAGTCGGGGGTGCGCAGCATGATCATCCAATTGACGGTGGTCGATCCCCCCACCGTCTGACCCTGCACGAGGCTCACCGAGAGATCATCGGTGGCCCGCAGCCCGCCATCGGCGTAGAGGCGCTCCGTGAGCGCCGGTTCGTCCTCGGTGAAATCGCTGCGCGTGAGCCACCCGCCCTGCTCCAGTATCACCACCTCATACCCCGCCTCGGCGAGACGGGCGGCGGTCACCGCGCCACCGGCGCCGGTGCCAATCACCACGACATCGGCGCGCCGCTCGACGTCCATGGCCAGACTGGTCCCGGTAACCACCCCCGTGGGGAGCGGATCCGGGGCGATCGTGGTGGGGAGCACGATGGGGCCGCGCGCCACTGGTTCATCGGCGCGTGGTTCGCCGGGGAGCGGTCCTTCCCACGGGGCCTCGGGGGCACGTCCCTGCAGCGGACCGGCATAGCCGATCGCCGCCGTCACCGCCGGATCGCTGTAATGCACGGCGAGCACGAGCTTCCGGATCGCCTGATGCGCCGATCGCAGCGGCGCGACGGCACTGTGCGCCCAGGCATCAAAGCAGCGCGCCTGAGCGGCACGGTCGAGGGCGACAAAAGGGGTGAGCCGCCCAATGGCGAGCATCACCGACGCTCGGCTCCCCAGCACCTGGAGGGCCGTCGCGAACTCCCCCTGCTTGTCGGCAGGCAGCGTGTGCAACCGCGCGGCACACCGCTCCGCGAGCGTCGTGGCCGGGGCCGCTGACGCCGGCGCGCCCTCACTGATGAGGGCCGCCAGATGCGTCAACGTCCGCTGCTGGTCCTGCGTGAACAGAGCCGCCATATCGCCCTCACGTGATGAACCGTCGGAATCCCGACCTAATCTGCGCCGCGTGCGGCGGATGTGCTGCGTGGGGGTCCGGACCACCGGTCCCCGAGACTGACAATCGCGACGCCGGCCACGATCACCAGCATGGCGACAAGCGCCTGCGACGGCAACCGCTCCCCGAGGAGCAGCACCCCGAGCAGCACCGCGACCACCGGATTCACATAGGCGTAGGTCCCCACCGCCGTCGGCGAGGCCACCTGCAACAGCCACATGTAGGTGCTGAAGCCAATCAGCGAGCCGAAGACGATCAGATACAGCAGCCCCAGCACACTGGTGCCTGAGATCGCCTGCAGCGTGGGGAGCGACCATTCCCCAGCCACCAGCGAGAGCGTGAGCAGCATCGTGCCGCCGGTGAGCATCTGCATCCCGATGGCCAGTGCCGCAGGCCGCGCCAGCCGCGCGGTCCGCGAGAAGAGCGAGCCGACGGTCCAGGACAACGAGCCCAGCGACAGCACGATCGCACCCATCGGATCGACGGCGGCGTGCGAGAAATTGCCGTCGGCCGGCAGTACCAGCAGCCCGACACCCGCCAGCCCAATCGCGACGCCTAGCCACTTGGCGAGACTCGGCCGATGTCCCATCGCCACTTCACAGAGGACGAGCCAGAGGGGGACCGTCGACACGATCAACGACGCCATCCCCGAACTCACACGCTGCTCCGACCAGGAGACGGCGCCATTTCCGACAAAGAGCAGCAGCGCGCCGACAATCGCCGAGTTGCGCCACTCGAGACGCGTCGGGGCCGCCGCGCCGCGCCACCGGGTGAAGCCATAGAGCAGCGTGCCAGCCACCAGAAAGCG
>JBEIUK010000315.1:0-2380 GCA_040374415.1 Gemmatimonadaceae bacterium
AGTGATCAACGACGTTCAGCCCATCGCGGTTGAACTCCGCCGCCAGATGCGCTTCGGCCACCGCAAAGCCGACGGCGTTCGCGACCCCCTGACCGAGCGGCCCGGTGGTCGTTTCCACGCCGGGCGTGTGATGCACTTCGGGGTGCCCAGGCGTCTTGCTCCCCCACTGCCGGAAGTTCCGGATGTCGTCCAGCGACAGATCGTAGCCGGCCAGATGCAGCGAGCCATAGAGCAGCATCGACGCGTGGCCCACCGAGAGAATGAACCGGTCGCGGTCCACCCAGTGCGGCGCGGCCGGGTCATGGCGCAGATGCCGCGTGTACAGCGCGTAGGCCAACGGCGCGAGCGCCATCGGGGTGCCCGGATGACCGGACTCGGCGGCCTGCACGGCGTCCATGGCGAGCGTGCGGACGGTATCGATGGCGAGGCGCTGCAAATCAGACATGGGAGACGGAGAACGTGGGACAGGACAGCCGCGGCGCGACGTGCAGCCGACGGTCGCGAATAAGATACCGCTCCCGGGCGCCGCGGATCACCCCTTGAGATCTGCGCCGAGGTAGTGCGTGCGGGTGAGGGTGAGATGATGCGCGAAATGTCCCGCGATCATCCACGCCAAGGCCCGCACCGAGACAGAATGTCCGCCTGCGGTCCCCGTGCGGTCGGCGACGGCTGGTTCGAGTGAGGTCAGCAGCGCCAGCGTCGCCTGCCGCACAGCGACGATTTCCTGCACCACCGACGCCAGCGACCGGCTGTTGGCGCTGCTCAGTGGCACCCAGGCGTCCTGGTCGAAGCCGGGGAGCGGGGTCTGATCGCCGCGGGCGATCCGCAGCAGCCGGTAGGCAAAGACCCGTTCCGTGTCCGCCACATGCACCAGCGATTCCAGCAGCGTCCACTTCCCGGGGGCGTAGCCGCGCTGCGCGACGGATTCCGGGACGTCGGCCAGCAGCGCCTGGAGCGCCTCCGGCTGCGCCGTCAGTAGCGCCTCGAGGGTCCCGCCGCTGGCGGCCAGCGCTTCTGCCGTCGCCTGCAGATAAGTGGCCGCGTAGGGGGCGTGCTCGGACGCCGCTGGGTACATCTGGAACGTGGTCATAATAGGATGAACCGTGAAAAAACGTGGTCAGGACGTGATCAGAACGTGGGTTCCAGTGCAGTCAGCACGGCCGTCAGCGCGGCGTCATCGGGGACCGTCCCCTGGGCGATCGTGGGGGAGCCGCCGCCACGACCGCCGGCGGCCTGCAGCGCCGCCTTGAGCAGCGCGCCGGCGTTGACGCCGCTGTCCGCTGAGGCGCCTACCAGGAGGCCGCGGGTGGCTGGGCTCGCGAGACGGACGGTACATCCGCCGAGTGCCACAAGGGCGCGGACGAGGGGTTCGTGGTCGCGCACCGGCTGGTCGCTGTCGGGGAGGCGGAGGTGCCGGATCCCGGCAGCGTCGGGGGTGGCCGCCTGCCAGAGTCCCTGCGCGGTGTGCGCGGCGACCGTCTCCTGCAGGGCGCTCCGTTCCCGTTCCAGCTCGGCGATCCGGCGCTGCTGCGTTTCGATGAGCGCGGGGAGCTCCTCGGGGGCGGCGGTGAAGAGACGGGCCGACCGGGTGAGGAGCCCGGCCTCCTGCTGGGAGCGGGCGACGGCGCGGAGACCGGCGACGAACTCCACGCGGCTATGCCCCTTGGTCCGTTCGACGCGCCGCAGCAGGATCGCGCCAATCGATCCGGTGCGCTCGACGTGGGTGCCCCCGCAGGCGCTTCGGTCGATCCCCTCGATGGTGACGATCCGGAGCACGCCGCCGCGGTCGCTGGGCTTCCGGAGGCCGGTGGCGGTGGCGGCGTCTTCGAACGTGATGGTGATGGCGCGGTTGTCGGCCACGAGCTGGTTCACCTCCTGTTCGATCGTGACCAGCTGCTCGGGGGTGATCGCCGCGGCGGTGACATCGACCGTATTGGTGTCGGCGCCGAAATGGACGCTGACGGTCGGCCAGCCGTAGCGATCGGCGAGCCAGGCGGAGAGCAGATGCTGCGCCGAATGCTGCTGCATGTGGTCGAAGCGACGCGCCCAGTCGACGGTGCCGTCGACGGTGTCGCCGACGGCGAGCGTGGTGGGGGCGTCGCAGACATGGACAATGCGGTGGTCCTCGTCGATGACGTCGATGATACGGGCCGCGCCGAGCCGGCCGGTGTCAAAGGGCTGACCGCCGGAGGTCGGATAGAAGGCGGTGCGATCGAGGATCAGATGCCGTCCGTCGGCCTCCACTCCCACGACGGTGGCGGTGAAGTGCGTGCAGCGGGCGTCGGTGTAATAGAGGCGATCGGTCATGGCATGCGCTCAGTTTGCCCGGCGGGGGCGTATCTTTCGGACCATGAGTGATCCCGCCCGCCGCCGGCTGCAG
>JBEIUK010000087.1:0-11379 GCA_040374415.1 Gemmatimonadaceae bacterium
GGCGCCGACGGCCTCCGGTATCCGCGCGTGCTACTGAAGCTCTCCGGTGAGGCGTTAGCCGGAGAGCGTGGCGTCGGTTTTGATTTCGATCGGATTGGGTTCTTTGCCGATCAGATCGTGGAAGTGGCCCGGTTGGGCGTGCAACTCGGTTTGGTGATCGGCGGCGGGAACATTGTCCGTGGCTCCCAGCTCTCGCAGCGCGGGATGGACCGAGTGGGGGCGGATTATATGGGGATGCTGGGCACGGTGATCAATGCCATGGCCCTGCAGGATGTGCTGGAGAAGCGGGGGCTCGATACCCGGGTGATGACGGCGATCCGCATGGAGGAGCTGGCGGAGCCGTATATCCGGCGCCGGGCGCTCCGCCATTTTGAGAAGGGTCGGACCGTGATTTTTGCCGCCGGCACCGGGAACCCGTATTTTTCGACGGATACGGCCGCGGTGTTGCGGGCCATCCAGATGAAGGCCGATGTCATCATCAAGGCCACCAGTGTGGATGGCGTGTACTCTGCGGACCCGAAGACCGACTCGAACGCCCGGCTCTACGAAACCATCAGTTACCGGGATGTCATGCTCGAGGAGCTGCGCGTGATGGATCAGACCGCCATTACGCTGTGCAAGGAAAACCAACTGCCATTGATCGTCTTGAACGCTCACCGTCCCGGCGCGATTGCACGTGCCGTCCGGGGCGACCACGTGGGGACTCTGGTATCATGAGCACTATCGCACAGATTCTGACGAACACGAAGGCTGGGATGGAGAAGGGCGTGGAGAACACCAAGCGGGAGTTCTCCGGCGTGCGGTCGGGCAAGGCGTCGCCCAACATGCTCGACATCGTGAAGGTCGAGGCCTACGGCAGCATGGTGCCGCTGAATCAGGTGGCCGCGGTCTCCGCGCCGGAACCGCGCATCCTGCTCGTGACCCCGTACGACAAGGGGCAGGCTAAGGCGATCGAGAAGGCGATCCGTGAGTCCGACCTGGGGTTGGATCCGGCCCAGCAGGGCGGGGTGATCCGGGTACCGCTGCCGTCGATGAACGAACAGCGCCGCAAGGAGCTGGTGAAGGTGCTGAACAAGCTCGCGGAGGACGGTCGCATCGCGATTCGTCACGCCCGCACCGATGCGCGCGACAAGATCAAGAAGCTGGAAGGGGTGTCCGAAGACGCCAAGAAGACGGCGGAAAAGGATCTCCAAAAGCTGCATGATGAAGGGATTGCCAAGATTGACGCGCAGCTGAAGGTGAAGGAAGCCGAACTGATGGAGGTCTGAGTCCGCCGGTCGGACCAGTCCCGGATGGCATCGTTCAAAGCCCCTCGCGTGGCGGACCAGGAGTCCAGCCTGTTGGCGCGCGTGCAGGCGCACGGGGGCGTTCCGCGTCACATTGCCGTCATTATGGACGGCAATGGCCGGTGGGCCCGCGAGCGTTTGATGCCGCGGCCCTTCGGGCATCGGTCGGGGATGAAGGCCGTCCGCAGCGTCGTTGAGGGCTGCTTGGAGGCGGGGGTCGAGTGGTTGTCGCTCTTCGCCTTCTCGCAGGAGAACTGGCAACGGCCACCCGCGGAAGTGTCGGCGCTCATGCTCCTGCTCGAGGAGTTCATTGCGCGCGAGGCGGCGGAGCTGCGTGATCAGGGCGTTCGGGTGCGCGTCTTCGGTGATCTCGATCGGCTGAGTGGTGCCGCTGCGGACGCGGTGCAGCAGATCATGCGCGATACCGCGTCCGGGACGCGACTCGGGCTCAACTTGTTCATCTCGTATGGCGGGCGCGCGGAGTTGGTGCGTGCCGCGCGCCTCTTGGCGGAAGAGGTGCAGGCAGGGCGTTTGCTGCCGGAACAGATCGGCGAGCAGGAGATCCGCGCGCGGTTGTACACGGCGGATTGCCCGGATCCGGACCTGCTGATTCGGACGTCCGGTGAGCAGCGCCTGTCCAATTTCCTGCTCTGGCAGGTCGCGTATGCCGAACTGTACATCTCGAGCGTCCTCTGGCCGGATTTCGATCGCGTGGCGCTGTATGAGGCCATCATGGACTTCCAGCGGCGTGATCGCCGGTTCGGTCAGGTCACCGCGCCGTGAGTGCCTGCCGCTGATGGCGTCGGAACCCCGGAGCTGTAGCCATGAGTGAGTTGGCGAAGCGGGTGCTGGTGGCCCTCGTGGGGGCGCCGATCGTCATGCTCGTCATTTGGCGCGGGGATGCGGCGCTCGCGACGCTGACCAGTGTGTTGGCGGCGGTGGCGGCCTGGGAGTATTTCCGGATCGCGCGGCAGGGCGGCAGCGCGCCATTGGCCATGGTGGGGGTCGTCGGCGCGGCGGTCATTCCCCTCGTGGTGCATGCCCAATTCCTCGGGCTGGTGCGCGTGCCACCCAGTGCCGCGATGCTGGTGGTGCTGGCACTGCTGGCGATCGCACTCTGGACCCGCGGCGCCCAGGGCACGCCACTGACAGCGGTGGCGACCACGCTCTTCGGCATGGCATACACGGGCGGGGCGCTCTCCTACGTGTATGCCTTGCGCTATTTCGGGTACGCCGTGGGGGATACGGCCGGCGCGTTGGTGGTGATCTTTCCAGTGCTGCTGACGTGGGCCAGCGACATCGGGGCCTTTTTCGTGGGGCGCGCGATTGGCGGTCCGAAGTTGATGCCCTCGATCTCCCCGGGCAAAACGATCTCCGGGGCCCTTGGCGGCCTCGCCGCGACGATTCTGGTCGCCGAGCTCCTCGTGCGCCTCGCCCTTCGGCCCTACGCGCAATTGGCCTTCACCTCCCTCGGCCTCGTCCTCTTTGCCATCCTGATCAGCGTCGTGGCGCAGATTGGTGACTTGGCGGAATCGATGCTCAAGCGCGAGGCGGGGGTGAAGGACAGCGGCACGCTGTTGCCAGGCCATGGCGGTGCACTGGATCGGCTGGATTCGCTGCTCTTTGTCTTGCCCGTCGCGTACGTGTTGTATGGCTGGTTGCTGATTCCGGCGCCGGTCTGATGGGGATCGATCCGGTGTCGCAGGGTCCGTCATTGATCAGGAGCGCAGCATGAGCCAAGGGGTCGCTATTCTCGGATCCACGGGGTCCATCGGAACCAGCGCCTTGCGGGTGCTCGAGCGGCAGGCGTCGCGCTTTGTGCCGGTGGCCCTCACAGCGAACGCGAGTGCGGAGGCCTTGGCCGCCCAGGTGGATCGCTGGAATCCGCAGTATGTGGGGCTGGTGCGGGGGGCGGTGCCTGCCGGTCGCTCGTGGGGGGAGGGGCCGGAGAGTTTGATTGCGGCCGCGACGCATCCAGCGGCGGACATCGTCCTCAATGCGGTGGTCGGGGCCGCGGGGCTTCCGGCCACACTCGCCGCACTGACCGCCGGGAAGCGCGTCGCGCTGGCCAACAAGGAGACGCTCGTGGTGGCGGGGGACATCGTCACCCGCACAGCGGCGGCGCACGGTGGCACCTTGGTGCCCGTCGACAGTGAGCATTCGGCGATCCTGCAGTGTCTGGCTGGTCGACGTCCGGAGGAGGTGCGCCGGCTGGTGCTGACGGCGTCGGGTGGGCCGTTTCGCAGCTGGCCGGAGTCGCGCATTGCCGACGCCGGTGTTGCCGATGCGTTGAACCATCCGACATGGCAGATGGGGAGCAAGATCACGATCGACAGCGCCACGCTGGCCAACAAGGCGCTGGAAGTGATCGAAGCCCATCATCTCTTCGGCGTGCCCTACGACCGCATCGAGGTGGTGGTCCATCCGCAAAGCATCATCCATTCGTTTGTCGAGTTTGTCGACGGGAGTGTGCTGGCGCAGATGGGCGTGCCCTCGATGGAACTCCCGATCTTGTTTGCCCTCACCTGGCCGGAACGTGTGCCAGACTCCGGCGTACCATCGTATGATCCGGTGCGGGTGGGATCGCTCACCTTTGAACCGGTGCGCCACGAGGCCTTCCCCATGTTGTCGCTGGGGGTGGGCGCGGGACGACACGGTGGCGCGGCCCCTGCGGTGTTCAACGCCGCCAACGAGGCGGCGGTGGCGCTGTTCCTGAACGGGCGGCTCACCTTTGGTGGGATTGCTGACCGCGTCTCAGCGGCGTTGCAGGCGCTGTCGACGATGCCGTTCGATACGCTCGACGCCCTCTGGCGCGCGGACGCCGCCGCTCGTGTGTTTGTCGAACAGATGGATTCACATTCCGCATCGGCCTCCTGACGGCTGATGCCTTTCGGTGTGTTATGATCGCGCAGCTGTCGCCGTATATCGCGCCCGTGTTGGTCTTCGGGCTGGTCGTCTTTGTCCATGAGCTGGGCCATTTTGTCGCGGCCAAGCTCATGGGGGTCTATGCGCCCGTCTTTTCGCTCGGGTGGGGCCGTCGGCTTTTTGGCTGGCGGCGTGGGGAGACCGATTATCGCGTCTCGCTGATCCCGTTGGGTGGCTATGTGCGCATGGCCACGCGCGAAGATGAGACGATGGCGGGGATCGAAGGGGGCGCCGAACGGGGCTCCTTTGAGGCCTCGACGGATCGGCCGGAGGATGTCCCCGCGGCCCTGTGGGATGCGGAGGGGCTGGCCCCGTTTGGGCCGCGTCCGGTCCCGGCGTCCCGGTGGGTGGAGAGCAAATCGGTCTCAGCGCGGGTTTTCATTCTGAGTGCCGGCGTGATCATGAACATCCTGCTCACGCTAACGGTCTCGAGTGGTGTGTTCGCGGTGTACGGACGTGGCGTTCGGCCGGCGGTGTTGGACTCCGTGATGGCCGGTTCGCCGGCTGCGGTGGCGGGGCTGCAGGCGGGCGATCAGATCACCATGGTCAACGGGACTGCGGTGCGCTCCTGGGATGAGGTCGTGGAGCGTGTGATGTCGGTGACCTCCGGGACAGTGACGCTGGGGGTCGAGCGGTCCGGGCAGGTGCAGTCGGTCGTGGTGGCCCCGCAGGCGGTCGACGTCGTGGATCCGGAGTCGGGGCAGACCCGTCGGGTGGGCCGGGTGGGGATGTTCGTCCGCGACTCGGTGGCTCGGACGGCGGTCGGGGCGATTGAGGCGATGCAGTTGGGGGGGCAGGCGACCTGGGGGATGGCGACCAACGTCTTTGGCGTGCTCCGTGGGCTCGTGGCCGGTGAGGTCTCGGCGAAGAATCTGGGCGGTCCGATCCAGATCGCCCGGACGTCGGTGCAGGCGGCCAAGCGGGGGGCGGAGACGCTCTGGTCCCTGATCGCGTTCCTCAGCTTGAATATCGCCATTCTGAACCTTGTGCCGATCCCCGTGCTTGATGGCGGGCAGATCCTGCTTGTCCTGGCCGAGAAGATCAAAGGGCGGGCGTTCAGCAGCCGGACCCGGGAGCTCTTTGCCCGCGTTGGAGTGGCGGCCGTCTTCGCCCTGATCCTGCTGGTGACCTTCAATGACCTGCGGGCGACCTTTGGCCGATAGGGGCGACGAATCGTGCCCCCCGGGCACGAGAGTGCCTGTCGGTCCTTTACAGATGGCAGTAAGTGCAGTAAACTCCCACGCTTCATACAATTGCGCGCAATACCGCGGCGCAGCTGACGCACCCCGCGCAACCCTTGCGCCGAGCAACTGACGACGATGGCGTTCGATAAGGCAACTACGATCGACAAGTACCGGGCCCATGAAGGGGACACCGGTTCCACCCGCGTACAGGTCGCGCTCCTCACCGAGCGGATCAACTACCTGACGGGCCATTTCCGCACCCATGCCAAGGATCATCATGGGCGTCGCGGTCTCCTCAAGATGGTTGGGAAGCGCAAGCGGCTCCTCAAGTATCTGCAGAAGACCGACGTGGCGGAGTATCGCGCGCTCGTTCAAGACCTTGGTCTCCGGTACTAATTCACTACGCGCCATCACGTCGCGCGGGGGCCGCAATGCCTCCCGCGCGATTTGCGTTCTCACCAGGTAATAAAAGCACATGATGCATCGCATCGAGCGGACCTTCGCGGGGCGCCCGCTGGTCATCGAAACCGGCCGTATGGCCAAGCAGGCGGCTGGTTCGGCCGTCGTCCAATTTGGCGAGACGATGGTCATCGCGTCCGTCACGGTCAGCGAAAACCAGAGCCCGTTGCCCTTCTTCCCGCTCACGGTCGAGTACAAGGAGAAGACGTACGCGGCCGGGAAGATTCCTGGGGGCTTCGTCAAGCGCGAAGGCCGGCCGGCGGATCATGAAATCCTCGCCTGCCGCATCATCGATCGCTCCATCCGGCCGCTCTTCCCGGAAGGGTTCAAGAACGAAGTGCAGGTGTTCGTGTACGTGATCTCGGCCGATCAGGAAAACGATGCGGATGTGCTGGCGCTGCTGGCCACCTCGTTTGCGCTGAATGCCTCGAAGATCCCGTTCATGGGCCCGATCGGTGGCGTGCGCGTGGGCCGCGTGCAGGGACATTGGGTGCTCAACCCGACGTTCCAGCAGCTGGCCTTCTCGGACATGGATCTCGTGGTGGCCGGCTCGAAGGATTCGATCGTCATGGTCGAAGGCGGCGCGCTCGAAGTGAGCGAAGCCGACGTGCTCGAGGCGCTGACGCTCTCGCACACCGGCATCCGCGAGCTCATCGAGATGCAGCATGAGCTGCTCGCGAAGAC
Organism: Gemmatimonadaceae bacterium; assembly: GCA_040374415.1. GTDB lineage: Bacteria > Gemmatimonadota > Gemmatimonadetes > Gemmatimonadales > Gemmatimonadaceae > Gemmatimonas. The sequence continues at coordinate 6,539 of JBEIUK010000087.1, forward strand.
GCAGCAGCCGAAGATGAGCTGGACGAAGTCGGAGCCGGCCGAAGCCGTGGTGGAGCGGACGAAGGCGGTGGCCTCGGCCCCGATTCGCGCCGCGCTGAATCAGGCGGACAAGCACACCCGCATTCATGCCATCGAAGAGGCCAAGCGGGCCGCGGCGGCGGTGCTGGCGGTGGAGCTGCCGGAGAACGGCAAGGACATCAGCACGGTCCTCGGCGATATCGAGTACCACGAGCTCCGCAGCCAGGTGCTGACGACGGGCTTGCGCGTGGATGGTCGGACCCCGACCGAAGTGCGGCCGATCAGCATCGACACCGGCTTGTTGCCGCGTGCGCATGGCTCGGCGCTCTTCACGCGTGGACAGACGCAGGCATTGGTCGCGGCCACGCTCGGTACGGCCAAGGATGCGCAGCGTCTGGATTCGATCGATGAGCCGGGCGAAACGACCCGCTCGTTCATGCTGCACTACAACTTCCCCCCGTTCTCCACGGGCGAAGTGCGTCCGGTGCGCGGCACGAGCCGTCGGGAAATCGGGCACGGCAATCTGGCCGAGCGCGCGTTGCAGGGCGTCCTCCCCGACTTTGCCGACTTCCCGTACACGATCCGTATTGTGTCGGAAGTGCTCGAGTCCAATGGCTCATCGTCGATGGCGTCGGTGTGCGGCGGCTCGCTGTCGCTGTTCGATGCCGGCGTGCCGATGAAGGCGGCGGTGGCGGGTGTGGCGATGGGGCTGATCAAGGAGCATGATCAGTACGCCATCCTCACCGACATCCTCGGCACCGAGGATCACCTCGGCGACATGGACTTCAAGGTGGCTGGCACCAAGGATGGCATCACGTCCATCCAGATGGATATCAAGATCGAAGGCCTCGATCTCAAGATCATGGAGCAGGCGCTGGCGCAGGCCAAGGACGGCCGTCTCCACATCCTGGGCGAGATGGACAAGGCGCTGGCCGCCCCGCGTGCCGACCTGTCGAAGTACGCGCCACGGATTGTGACCGTGCAGATCCCGGTCGATAAGATCGGTGAGCTGATTGGTCCGAAGGGCAAGAACATCCGTGGCATTCAGGACGAGACGGGTGCGGAACTCAGCGTCGAGGACGATGGCACCGTGACGATCGCCGCCGTGGGTGGCGAGAGCATGGAACGCGCCAAGCAGATGGTGATGGCGATGACGGCGGAAGCCGTGGTGGGCGAGACGTACGAGGGCACGGTGAAGACCGTGACGGCGTTCGGCGCGTTCATCGAAATCATGCCGGGCACCGAAGGGCTGCTGCACGTGTCCGAAATGCGCTACGAGCGCGTGGAGAAGCCGGAAGATGTGGTGAAGAAGGGTGATCGCGTCACGGTCAAGTTGATTGATCGCGATGAGCGCGGCCGCCTGCGGCTCTCCATGAAGGCGCTGCTGCCGCGCCCGGAAGGGATGCCTGAGGATCCGCCAGCCAGCGAACGGCCGCGTCGTGATGACGGGGATCGTGGTGGCCGTGGACGGAGCGGTGGTGGTCGCGACCGGCGCTAAGGCGCCCGTCCTGCACCGTACTGAGCTCGCGAATGGACTGACCGTGCTCTCGGAAGCTGTTCCGGGAGCACGGTCGGTTGCGTTTGGGGCCTGGGTGCGGGCCGCGACGTTGCACGAGGCGCCCGCGCAAATGGGGGTCTCGCACTTCCTGGAGCACATGGTGTTCAAGGGGACGCGCACCCGGACTGCCCAGCAGATCGCGCTGTCGCTGGAATCGCTGGGGGGGTCGCTCGATGCCTATACCGAGCGGGAACACACCTCGTTTCAGGCGCGCGTGCTCGACGAGCACCTTCCAGAGGCCGTGGCCGTGATTGGCGATTTGCTCTTTGAGCCCACCTTACGCCCAGCCGATTTGGAGCTGGAACGGGCGGTGATTCTCGAAGAGATCAGCATGGTGGACGACACGCCGGATGATGTGATCTTCGACGTTCACAATCGGGTGCTCTGGGGACCACACAGCCATGGTTTCCCGATCCTTGGGACGCGCGAGACCGTCCAAGGCATGACGGTGGCGGATCTCGAGGCGCTGCACCGCCGGGCGTACCACCCGGGGCGGCTCGTGGTCGCGGCGAGTGGACAGGTCAATCATGAGGTCCTGCTGGACCAACTGCAGGCGGCGGGGTGGGGTGACCGGCCGGCAGGGGACACGACGCCGTTCTCGGTGGCTCCGGCGACGGCGCAGGCCCCGCAGGCCCATCATGTCCGCCGGAAAGACATCGCCCAGACGCATATCGTGCTGGGTGGGCCGGCCATCGCCCATGGTGACCCTCGCCGCTACGCCTTTGCCCTGTTGGAAATGTTGCTGGGAGGGGGAATGAGCTCCCGCCTCTTTCAGCGGGTCCGGGAGGAGTTAGGGCTGGCCTACAGTGTCCACACCTTCAGCTCCCTCTACGCCGACGTGGGGTCCCATGGGGTGTATGTGGCCAGTGCCCCGGACCGGGCCCAGGCGGCGCTGGACGCCGTTCGGGAGGTCTTGCGGCAGGTGGTTGAGGAAGGGCTGTCCGTGGCCGATCTTGATGCAGGGAAGCGGCAGTTGCGGGGGCAGTTGGTGTTGTCGATGGAAGGGATCTCCTCCCGGATGTATCGGGCGGCGACCACGGCGCTGTACAATGAGCCGCATCGCAGCATTGAGGAGCTGTTGGCGTTGGTTGATGGCATTGACCAGGCCACGGTGCATGACGTTGCCCGCTCACTGTTCGATCCGAATCACCTGACGCTGGTCAGCCTGGGCCCCCGGCCTGTGCGCTGAGCAGCCATTCACTCTTCAGCACTACACAGCCATGCGTATTGGCGTACCGAAGGAAATCAAAACCAACGAAAATCGGGTGGCGCTCGTCCCGGCTGGTGCCGAGGCCTTGGTGTCGGCCGGCCACGAGGTCTTCGTGGAAACCGGCGCGGGCATCGGCAGTGGCTTTGACGATGCGGCGTACACGAGCGCTGGCGCGACGATTGTCCCCGACGCCGCCACGGCGTGGGGCAAAGCGGAGCTCCTCTTTAAGGTCAAGGAGCCGATCAAGGCCGAATGGGGCCACCTGCGTCCGGACCTGACGCTCTTCACGTATTTCCATTTCGCTGCGGACGACGCGCTGACGCAGGCGCATCTGGCGAGCGGTGCCACCTGCATTGCGTACGAGACGGTGGAACTCCCGAACCGGGAACTGCCGCTGCTGACTCCGATGTCTGAGGTGGCTGGCCGTATGGCGGTGCAGGAAGGGGCCAAGTATCTCGAGAAGCTGTACGGCGGCCGTGGGGTGCTCCTGGGTGGCGTCCCCGGCGTGGCGCCGGCCAAGGTCGTGGTGCTTGGTGGCGGCGTGGTGGGGATCAATGCGGCCAAGATGGCGGCGGGTCTTGGGGCCGTCGTGGTGGTCCTGGATCTGTCGCTGGAGCGGCTGCGCTATCTCTCCGACGTGATGCCGGCGAATGTTCAGCTGGTGTACTCGAACCGGCACAACATTCTCGAGCACATTACCTCCTGCGATCTGGTCATTGGTGGTGTCCTGATCCACGGCGCAAAGGCGCCGAAGCTCGTGCGGCGCGAGGATCTGGCGCTGATGCGGCCCGGGGCGGTGGTCGTGGACGTGGCGGTCGATCAGGGTGGGTGCATTGAGACCATCAAGCCGACGACGCACGAGAACCCGACCTACGTCGTCGATGGGATCATCCACTATGGCGTGGCCAATATGCCCGGCGCTGTGCCGCGGACGTCCACGCTGGCGCTGACGAACGCCACGCTGCCGTATATGCTGCAGCTCGCCAATAAGGGCTGGAAGCAGGCGCTGCGCGACAACGGGGCGCTTCTGAAGGGGCTGAATATGTCGGCTGGCAAGGTGACCTACCGTGGGGTGGCCGATGCCTTCGGCATGGAGTGCGCGGACCCGGCCTCGTTCCTCGCGTAATACCAGGAAACGGACGCGGCCTCCGGGCCGCGTCCGTGTGGTGCCGTCGGACCGTGAGGCAGGGCAGGTGCTGATGCCACAACGGCTTGTAGCCGCCTGTGTGCTCCGGTAGCTTACCGCAGCAGCAGACTGGTTGTCCCATTTTGGCGCGGCGCGCCGGCGAGTCCCTACTGGATGTTCTGGCCCTTCAAGAAGGTCAATTCGCTCTTCCCGGCGAATGCGATTGCGGTCGATCTCGGCACCGCCAACACTCTCATTTACGTGAAGGGTGAAGGCATTGTCCTGAACGAGCCGTCCGTGGTCGCGCTCGATCGCGAAACGAAGAAGATCAAAGGTGTGGGGCTCGAAGCGAAACGCATGCTCGGCCGCACCCCCGACGGCATCATGGCCGTTCGGCCCATGAAGGACGGCGTGATCGCCGATTTCGATGTGACGGAGAAAATGCTGCGCTATTTTCTCACGCTCGTGATCGACAAGCATGTCTTCAAGGTGAAGCCGCGCGTCATTGTCTGCGTCCCCTCGGGCATCACCGAAGTGGAGAAACGCGCGGTGCGTGACTCGGCGCTTGGTGCGGGTGCCAAGGAAGTCTTCATGGTGACCGAACCCATGGCGGCAGCGATTGGCGTGGGGCTTCCGGTGGAGTCGCCAACGGGCAACATGGTGATTGATATCGGTGGGGGGACCACCGAGATCGCCGTCATTGCGTTGTCAGGGATTGTGAGCGACACCTCGATTCGCACGGGTGGTGATGAACTCGACACGTCGATCGTGCAGTTCATGCGCCGCAACTACAATCTGCTCATTGGTGAGCCCACGGCCGAACAGATCAAGATTCAGATCGGTTCCGCGTATCCGGTAGGCGATGAGCGTGAAATGGATGTGAAGGGGCGCGATCTGGTATCGGGGATTCCGAAAACCGTCCGCGTGCA
>JBEIUK010000109.1:0-9461 GCA_040374415.1 Gemmatimonadaceae bacterium
CTGATGCGACGACGGAGCTGACGAAGGTGCGTCGCAGCACGGTTTCCCGAAGCGGACGCAGCAACAGATCGTCGAGCCGTGAGAGGCCGCCGCCGAGGATCACGACGGAGGGATTCATGAGGTTGAGCATGCCGGCGACGGCGATGCCGAGATGGCGCGCGGCTTCACTGACCACTTCGAGGGCGAGGGGGTCATCGGCGAGCGCCGCCTCCTCAATGGCCGCAATCGTGATGTCACCGGTTGCGTGATCGCCGGTGGCGAGCAGGCTGTCCGGATAATCGGCGCGCAGCGCCTTGGCGCGCGCCATGAGTGCTTGGGCCCCTACGAGAGTGCCGAGACAGCCGCGATTCCCGCAGACACACGGCTCACCGCGCGGGTCAATCGCGAGATGACCGATTTCTCCGGCCACGCCACTCGCGCCACGAAAGAGCCGACCGCCAATGATGTGCCCGGAGCCGATACCGGTCGCCATCTTGATGTACGCAAAGTCGTTGATGCCGCGCCCTGCGCCCCACCACTGTTCGGCGAGCGCGCCGAGGTTGGCATCATTGTCGACCATGATCGGCACGCCAAAGGTCTGCTGCAGCTTTTGCAGTCCGTGATGTCCGCGCCACTGGGGCAGCGCGAGGTCGGAGACTCGACCGGGGTGCTGCGGATCAATGGGCGAGGGGAGCGCGACGCCAATGCCGACCAGTCGCTGCGGATGGCCGCCCCACTGCGCGAGGCAACTGGCGCAGAGATCGGTGACGAGTGCCCGGGTGCCATCGGGATCGGCTTGCACGGGATGCGGCCGATGCTGCCATGCGAGGACCCGGCCGCGAAGGTCGGTCAGGGCGACGGCGACATGGGTCGCACCGATATCCACCCCGAGGATGACGCGGGCATCATCCTGAAAGGCGAGCATGATCGCCGGTCGTCCGCCACTCGAGGCGCCGACCCCCGCTTCGGCCACGAGGCCGGTGGTCAGGAGATACGCCACAATGTCCGACACCGTGGAGCGGGAGAGCGCGGTGTGGCGGGCGATATCGGCCCGAGAGATCGTGCGCTGCGTCCAGATCTGTCTGAGGACCTGATCGGTCAGTGTAGCCGGTCGCGTGCTGTCCACGAGGTCAGGGCGTGGGCCGCCCGACGAGGTAGCTGACAGACTGACGGGGTCCATCGCGGCGGCGCGGGGGGACTTCGGCATACCCAGGGGAACGCGGTGAGTTGGGGGGAGACCGGCGGTGGTGCCGGCCTCCCCCCGGAATCTCACTTGTGCAGCAGGACGTTGTCCACGAAGACCGTCGAGAGGTCGCCGGAGATGATCATCTGGGCGAGGTGCCCCTTGGTGATCAGCCCGGTGAACTGCGAGAGGGGGATTTCCAGCGAGACCCAGCTCCCCGACTTGAGTGGGGTGCTGGAGCTGGCGGTGACGCTGATTTCATGCTCCACGTCGTCGCCGCCGCCGTAGGCGCCATTGGCGCCGAAGTCTACCAGCTTGACCTTGTACGCCGTCGTGCCGGACACGGTATTCGGCGTCCAGATGTCCATGTGGAAGTGCGTCATCGTCGAGGCGTTGATCTGCTGCGACGTGAACTCAATGCCGGCGAAGACGAGGTTGCTGTACTTCTTCACATCATCCGTCCCGATCTTCACATCGGCCACGTCGGCCTGATCCCACCCGGCGGACCAGGTATCGACGGGGACGTTGGTGTACGCGTTGCTGAAGAGCGAGATGACGTTGCCGGCGGCCCACGTCGGCGTCGGGGCCGAGGCATCGGGCGCGGTCGGGACGGACCCGCCACCGCTGCCGCCGTAGAAGTAGACGTTGTCGAGGAAGACCGTCGGGATGTCGCCGGAGATGATGTACTGCGCCAGATGCGCGCGGGTGGTCAGCCCCGTGAAGAGCGTGAACGGGAGGTCCAGGCTGACCCACGAGCCGGTCGCCAACGGCGTGGTCGATGCGGCCGTGATGGACAGCTCATGCTCCACATCGTCACCGCCGCCGAAGGCGCCGTTCGCGCCGAAGTCGACGAGCTTGATCTTGAACGCCTTCGGCGCCGTCGTGGCACTCGGCGTCCACAGGTCGAGATGGATCCCCGTCATCGACGACGCATTGATCTGCTGCGACGTCGTTTCGATGCCCGCGAAGACCAGGTTGCTGTACTTCTTGATCGCGCGACCGGCCACCGTGTATTCGGCGAAGTCGGCGGCGCTCCAGTCGGTGCGCCAAGTATCGACGCGCACGTTCGTGTAGGCGCTGCTGAAGAGCGAGATCACGCTGGAGGCGGCGCGCGTCGGCGTCGGCGCGGCGGTCGTCGGCGCCGTCGGGACCGGAGCCTTGTAGAAATAGACGTTGTCGAGGTAGATCGTGCCGCTCGAGCCGGTCAGGATCATCTGCGCCAGCTTGCCGGTGGACTTGAGGCCGGCGAAGGCCGCGAGCGGGATGTCGAGGTTGTTCCACGCGCCGGTGACGAGCCCCGGCGTGGAGGTCTTGGTGATGGAGACTTCGTGCTCCGAGTCATCGCCGCCACCGAAGACGCCATTGGCGCCGAAGTCGACGAGCTTCACGCGGAAGACCGAATCGCTCTGCGTCCACAGATCCAGGTGCAGGAGCGTCATGCTCGAGGCATTGATCGGCTTGGAGATGAACTCCACGCCGGCATACGACAGATTCGTGTACTTCTTCACCGTCTTGCCGCCCACGCTCACATCGGCGACGTCGGCGACGTCCCAGGCGGCGGACCAGGTGTCCACCGTGACCGGCGGATACGCGGCGCCGAAGAGCGAGATCACATCGGCCGCCGGGCGCGTGGGCGCGGGCGCGGAGCCGGTCGGCGCGAGCGCCGACTGGATGGAGAGCGTGCCGGCGGCGTTCGTGGCGCCAAGCTTCGCGGTGATGGCGGCGCTGCCGGCCGAGAGGAGCTTGATCGTGCCGTCGGCCTGCGGGGCCGCGACGGCAGCGTTCGACGAGCTGAAAGTGAAGTAGCTCGGGAACGCTTCGATGACCTGATCGGTGCCGCCCACGCTCATCGTGACGACGGTGCCCGCGGGCTTGATCGTCGCACCGACTTCATCGCTGATCGATGCCGTGGCGATCGCCGGGCGCGGGTTGCTGATGGTGCTCAGCGTTTCAAACTGAATGTCGTCAAACCAGATCGTCGAGCCGTTGCCCCCTTCCGGGCCTTCGGCGAAATAGAACAAGCCCCGCTCGGTCGTCAGCTTGGCCGCGTCGGGGATGGGGATGGTGTACTTGGTCCACGTGGTGGTGAGCGGAATCTGCGACCACTGCGCGGTGAACTTCGAGGTGCCGGTGTTGTCGTTGCCGATGCCGCCGACATCCATCTTGATGCTGCTGCTGGCCTTCGCCCAGAAGGTGAGGGCGTTGTAGGTCGTCAGGTTGCGCGCGACGTTGGCGACAAAGGCCCCCCCGGCGTACGTCCCCGTGAGATTGCCGGCGGCGGGCACGACAACTTTCAGCGAGGCCGTGCCGCGATAGTGCGTCGTGAGGTCAATGCTCATCGCATCGAGCTTGGAGCCGCCAAAGGCCTGCCACTCCACCCCCGTGTCGAAGCCATCCGCGAAGACGCCGGCGCCTGTGGGGAATGGCGCGGGTTCTGTGGAGGTGGTGGAATCGCGGCTGCAACCGATTACAGCACACAGGGCGCCAAGGAGCGCCGCGTGACCTGCGGGAAAACGACGCGGGAACATGGAAAAGCTCCGGGGAGGGGTCGGGGAGGCCCGAACAGCGCGCGCCGGAGGAGGGAATGACAGGCGCGCGGCACTGCTTTGTTCGATACGCGAACAAAGCTTGTGGCAGAATGTCCGGGTGTCAAGCCGGGACGAACCGTTCCCCTCGGGGCTACTTCTTCCGGCGGGCCGCCAGATCTGGGTCGAAATCGAAGACCTGCTGGACCACCTGCTGGACCGGGCGCCCCTTCCGCTGGGCCGGGGTGAATCGCTGGCGCCCCACCACGGCCCGGACGGCGTCCACGAGCCGGCCATCGGTGGTGGTCACCGCGCCAAAGCTGTCCAGGTCGACCTCCCCGCTTTCCGTGACCACGAACTCCACCACGACCCGGCCAGGGACCCGGGCGTCATACAGGGCGTCCGGATAGAGCGGTGACACCACTCGGCTCGAGTCGAGCTGCGCCGGGACGTCCACGTCGGCGGCGGTATACACCCGGAGCGAGTCGAGCAGCGCGGTGATCCGGGAGGCCGTCGAGGTGGCCGACTTCCCCCGGGTGACCACCTTCGGCTGCCCCACCCGGGTCCACAGGACGATCGTGCCACAGGAGCTGCTGATATCCTGATTGACAGCAAACTCGGTGGGGACGGTGGCGCCGCCCCGATACACCTCGATCCCGTCGAAGCTCAGGGGGTCGAAGGTGTCGAGATCGACCTCCATCGCCGAGAGGTTCTGTCCGTCGAGGCGGACCACCGGGGCGCAGCGGGCGCCACGTGAGCGGACGCTCCGTTCGATCCCCCCGCGGGTGGCCACATTGAGCCCCGGCATGTTGCTGAACAGATCGGTCATCCGGGTGGGGTTCCGTCGGGCGATCTCCTCGTGGGTGAGGAAGGTCCCGAGCCCCTGCGACTGGCGCAGGTAGAAGCCGGCCATTGGTCCGGTCACCCCGCGCCGCCCCACCACGCGCACGGTGGCCAGCGGCGAGGCGACGGCATGCAGGACGATGGGTGCGTCGATCTGGGAGGGGGTGGGGAGCACGACCCGGAGGGAATCCGGGCGGTAGCCAATGCGGCGCACCTGAACCCAGTGGCCGCCCACCGGGACCCGGCGGAGGATCCCCAGGCCGGCGTCGTTGCTTTCCGCGCTGATGGTGGTGCCGATGCGGAGCTGGGCGCCAATGATCGGCATCCCGCTGGTGTCCCGGACGGTGGCCCGAATGGTGGCCCCCTGACCGCCACTCTGTCCCTGTGCCGCGCTAGGGACCCCGATCAGGAGCACTGCACCGACCGCCATGGCGACCACCGGGTGGGGCCGACGACGCGCCGTCATGGCGTTCGCGAGGGAAGGCATGGACTGGGACATGGGAGGTTCCTCAGGGCAACGTGAAGGCGACGTACGTCCCGCCGCTGGCCGCACCGTTCTTGCCACCGCCGCAGGCAATCACAAGATACTGCTTCCCGTCCACCATATAGGTGGCCGGGGTGGCGTTCCCGGCCGCTGGCAGCGTCGCGCGCCAGAGGAGCTTGCCGGTGGCCTTGTCGAAGGCCCGGATCGTGTTGTCATAGGTCGTGGCGGCGATGATCAGCAGCCCGTTCTCCGTGACAATGGCGCCACCGTAGTTGTCGGTGCCGGTGTTGCGCACCCCCTTCGCGGCCAGCTTGGGGTACTCGCCAAAGGGGATCCGCCAGGCGAATGTCCCGGTGTTCAGGTTGATCGCATTGAGGGTCCCCCAGGGCGGCTTGATCCCCGGATACCCCTCATGGTCGGTGAAGATGTCGAAGTAGGCGGTCCGGTACTTCAGGAAGTACGGGCTCGTGTTGACCGCCCCCTTCGCCGCGTCGGTCCCGGTGGTGAGATAGTTGACGAGGTCGTTCATCGCGCCGGCATCCATCGCCGCGCCAAAGGCGGGCATGCGGCCGGTCCCCTCCTTGATGATGCTCAGCAGCTGTTCACGGGAGCGGCGCTTGGCCACATCAATGAGCGACGGGCCACTGGCTGACCCCTGCCGCTTCTCGCCATGACAGCTGGCGCAGGTCGCGGCGTAGAGCGACTGGTCGCTGCGGGGGACGAGCTTGAGGAGCCACGCCATCTCATTCGAGTTCACATAGAGCAGCCCAGTGGTCGGATCAAAGGCCGGGCCGCCCCATTCGCCGCCGCCATCCACGCCGGGGTAAATGATGATCCCCTTGCTGGCATTGGGCGGCTCGAAGGGGTGCGTGGGGCGGTACTCGTTGAAGGTCTTGAGCGCCGCGGCATGCGCCGCCGGGGTCCGCTGCGTGAGATCCTTGGCCGTCAGTGACTGGCGGGCGAAGGGGGCCGGGAGCGTGGGGAAGGTTTGGGTGAGGGAGGGCTGATCGCCGTCGAGCCCAACGCGCGGCATCCGCTGCTCCTCAACCGGCACGAGCAGCGCCCCCGTCTCGCGGTGGAAGAGCCAGACGTGCCCCGTCTTGGTGATCTGCGCGACCGCGTCGACCGGGTTACCGTCGCGCTGAATCGTGACGAGGACCGGTGCCGCCGGCAGGTCGCGGTCCCAGAGGTCGTGCTTGATCACCTGATAATGCCAGACGCGACGTCCGGTGCGGGCATCCAGGGCGAGCACGCTGTTAGCGAAGAGATTGTCCCCGACTCGGTTGGCGCCGTAGAAGTCGTACGACGCGGAGCCGGTGGCGGCGAAGACGAGGCCGCGGCCGGCGTCGAGCGTCACCCCCGACCAGGCGTTGGTGCCGCCGGCGATCTTCCAGGCGTCAGCCGGCCACGTCTCGTAGCCGAACTCCCCCGGATGCGGGATCGTGTGGAAGCTCCAGCGGAGGGCGCCGGTCTTCACATCGTAGGCGCGAATATCCCCCGGGGCGCTGGGGAGTCCCTCGGGGACCGTGCTCCCCATGATGAGGAGATCTTCGAAGATCACGCCGGGGGTGCTGGCGCTCACCGAGAGGCCGTCGACCGGGCGTCCCAGCCCGGCGCGCAGGTCGACCCAGCCGCTGTCACCAAAGGTGCGGATCGGTCGGCCGGTGGTGCGGTCGAGGGCGTAGAGCCGGTTCCGGTAGTTCACGAGGAGCCGATCGCCGGTCACCACGACGCCCCGATGGCGGAAGCGCGACGCCGGCGGAACGCCGTTGTTGGGATCGAAGCGCCACAGTTCGCGCCCGGTCGCGGCGTTCAGGGCGAAGACCTGCATCTTCGGAGTGGTGCCATACAGGACGCCGTCCACCACGATCGGATTGGTCTGCATCTCCGAGCCCTTGTAGGCGTCCTTCGTGTCGTACGTCCACGCCACCTTGAGCTTGGCCACATTCGCCGGCGAGATCTGGCTCAGCCGCGTGAAGTGCGTGTGGGCGTCGTCGCCGCCATACACGGGCCAGTTCCCGGACTGGGCGCGGAGCCGCTGACCGCTGAGCGGCAGCGCGATGGCGAGGAGGACCGGAGCAAGGGAGCGGATGCGCATCGGTGGGGCGTCGGAAGAGGACACGGGCAGGATCTCGGGCAAGGTGATCCCGGGGCGCCATCCTCACAAGGAAGGACCCAGTCCGGTCCGGCCGGTTAACATCTTTCGCATCGGGCCGTCTGTCCCGGTATCCCTTCTTCCCGACCCATGACGAACTCTCCCGCCCTTCGCCCGGTCCGCACGGCACTCGCGCTCCTCCTTGTCCTCGCCGGGACGGCGTGCGGTGGCAGCGACGCCACCACGGGCACCACCGGTGGCAGCACCGGCGGTGGCACCGGCGGGGGCAGTACGGGCGGTTCCACAGGGGGGGGCACCACGACCACGCTGGTCTTAACGAGCGGGGCCGAGTCCAACGGCGGGGTGCTTTCCACGACCTATACCTGCGATGGCGCGAGCAAGTCACCGCCGCTGTCGTGGACCGGGGTGCCCGCCGGCGTCGCCGGCTACGCCATGGTCATGACGACGATCCCGGGCCCCGGGACGGTGAAGTACAACTGGCTCCTGTACAACTTGCCCGCCTCAGCGACCGCGATCGCGGAAAACACGAACGGCGGCGGCACCGCCGGCTTTGCCGACGATGGCGGAGGGCTCAACTACGCCCCCCCTGCTCGCAGGGCCCAGGGACCAAGCAGTACATCTTCACGCTGTACGCACTCTAGGCGGCGCCGAATCTCACCGGGCTGTCCGCCAATCAGGTCACGGGGGCGGCGCTGACCGCCGCGTTGGCACCGGTCACGAAGGCCACCGCGGTGCTCACGCTCAACGTGACGCGCACGAATGCGATGATCAATTGCGGCGCCGTGAAGAATTCCATCACGGGGTATGTCACCGCGAACAACATCGGGGTGACCTGTGATTCGACCTACGCCTACTTCACCACCTACGGCATGCAGTCGAAGCACGCGATGATGAATGGCATTACCGCGACCAACCAACAGGTGCCGATTCCGCAAAATTTCACCGGCACGAACGCCTGGAAAATTCCGCTGGTCCCTGTCGTACAAAGTGGTACGAAGACCGCCGCACTCGACGGCCCAATTGGTGTGGCGATCAACGGCGTACCGATCTTCAATCCGTGCAAGCAGGGCGGTTGCACCTCCGGCAATGGTGGCGGCGACACCAAGGTGCTCGGGGAGCTCGATGTCTGTAATGGGCATGCCGGCCGCGCCGACGACTATCACTATCATGCGGCGCCCATCTGCATGATGTCCGATCAGAGCAATGCGGCCTACTGGGACACGCATCCGCTGGGCTGGGCGCTGGATGGGTACGCGATTTTTGGCTATCGGAATCCCGATGGCACCACCGCGACGCGCGATGCCACCTGCGGGGGCAATACCCTGACGCATCAGAACGCGCCAAGTGGTTACGCCTATCATGTGACCGACGTGAGTCCGTATGTCCTCTCCTGTTTCTATGGCGTGCCCAGTCCGGATCTCGCGGGACAAGGGGCGAAGTATTCGCCGGTTCGTCCACCCGGGACGCCGATGACGGCGACGAACATGACGCTCAACGCCACAGCCACGAGCCTCGCGATTGGTGGCACGACGACGCAGCAGTGGACGAACGGTGCGAACACGTATCAGATCCGGTATTCGCGTACGACCGACAAGTGCTGGACATTTGTCTTCGTCACGAACGGCACCACGACGTCCACCAATAACTATTGCCGGAATAATTGATGCCGCGTGCACTCGGCACGGCGTGTTGCATTGCGGTGCGCCGCGGATGGGGCGTGGCGGTACTCGCCATAGCGCTGAGCCTGCTCATGATGCCCCGCGCGGCGTGGGCGCATGACCTGCCGGGCGCGAGCGCCACACTGGTGGTACGTGATGGTGGCTTTGTGGAGCTGCGGCTGCAGCTCCCCTGGTCGGAGCTGTTGCACCGGCAGTGGATGCCGCGGGCGACCCCGGAGCAGTTTTTGACGGTGATGGTGAACCAGCCGCCCGCAGCCTTTGCGAAGCGGTTGCTCGCGGTGCAGTCGCTGCTGGAGCGCGAACTGCGGGTCATTGGCAATGGAACGCGTGTCCAGCCGTTCACGCGGTGGCGGTGGCCGTCGCCAGCGGAGGTACAGAACGCCATGCGGACCGAGTTGATGGCGCGACTGGCGATGCCCGGGGCGGATCATCACGCCGAGCGGATGTTGGTGCAGGCGGAAGTGCGCGTGCCGGGTGGGCTGGCGGCGGTGCAATTGCAGACCGCAGCGATCCTTGGGCCGACGTTGCTCACGACGTATCGGCCGATCGAGCAGTGGGTTGGGGTGGGCGCACGGTCAGCACCGGTACCAGTGGGGCGTAAATGATGGACCGTCAGCGTCCGATCAGCCCCAGCTTCATCGCGAAGTACACC
>JBEIUK010000015.1:0-22880 GCA_040374415.1 Gemmatimonadaceae bacterium
CGCCAGCTCCGCCGGACGTTCCCGCACCCAGCGGTCGCCCACGATGGCGGCCAACTGCTGCGCCAACGCCCGCGGGGCGGGCACCGAGCCGAGCGCGCCAGCGAGCGCGCCAGCGAGCGCGCCAGCGAGCGGTGAGGATGCCAGCGGGGAAGTGGCCCTGTCGGTCGCTGCCGCGGGGATTAGCGCGCCTGTCGCACGCGTTCCACGATCGCGCGCAGCCCCGCCAGTTCGAAGGGCTTCGGCAGGACGTACGGATGCGTGTGCAGCACGCTCGCCGCCGCGGCATCACTGATCGAATCACCGGTCGTCAGAATCGTGCGCGCCGCGAGCGCTGGCCGAGTCGCGAGGAGATGCGCCAGAATGGCGTCGCCGTTCATCCCTGGGAGATGCAGATCACACAGGATGACGGCGACCTCGTCGTCGTCCGTGATGGCGGCCACCTGCTCCAACGCCTCCGGCCCGGTGGCGGCTTCCACGACGGTGTACCCCTGCCGCTCGAACCAGCGCCGCAGCGCGAATCGAATACCAGGTTCATCGTCGATGAGAAGGGCCAGCGGCATCGCGATCTGGAGCGAAGGAATCACCGGGCCGTGGTCGGGAGGTCCCGACAGCGGCAAGCATCGGAACATAACACGAGCGGGCATCTGCTGGTGCAGGTGCCCGCTCGGCTCCGTGACGGAGCGTCCAACAACGGCCGCTTCAGGTCGCTGTGTTATGCCGCGCCCCAGAAGCCCGCGAGGGCGCGGCCATCCGGAGATTCCCGCAGCTTTTCGAAGGCCCGTTCACGGATCTGCCGGATGCGTTCGCGGGTGACGCCCATGAGCGCCCCGATCCGCTCCAGCGTCATCGCTTCCGCGCCGTCGTCCAACCCGTAGTACAGATACAGGATCTTCCGCTCCCGGGGCGTGAGGTACTTCCGGAAGACGCGGTCGATGAACTCCCGCATGAGGCGGAAGTCCGTGCCGTCCTCGATGTCGGCGTGCGTTTCGCCGGCGAACCGCTCTCCGAGGGTGGACGCATCGCGCTCCTGCCGATCGACGGGCGCATCGAGCGAGACTTCCGTGCTGCTGATCTGCCGGGCGTTGTGCACCTGCTCCACCGGCTCGGCGAGCAGCTTGGCGATTTCCTCATCGGTCGGCTCACGGTTGAGCACCTGATTGAGGATCATCTCCGCGCGGGCCATGCGGATGAGCTGCGAATTCTGGTTGAGCGGAATCCGCACGCTGCGCGTCTGCTCGGCCAGCGCCTTCAGCACCGCCTGCCGCACCCACCACACCGCGTACGAGATGAACTTGACCCCCTGATCCGGGTCAAACTTCCGCACCGCCTTGAGCAGCCCTTCGTTGCCGATGGCCACGAGTTCGGACAGGTCGAGACCGTGGCCTTGGTACTTCTTCACGTACGAGATGACAAAGCGCAGGTTGGCCGTGACCAGGCGTTCCGCGGCGGATTCATCACCCTTCTGCGCCAATCGCGCCAGACGCCGCTCTTCGGCAGCATCGGTGATCAGCGGCAGCTTCTGGATGTCGTGGAGATACTGGTCGAACGCCGTGGAAGGGGAGGAACGGAAGAAGCCGCGTGAGCGGGCTTCAGAGGTTCTGGTCGCGGCTGCTGCCTGCATGCTTGCCCTCGCCGTCATGGTACCGGAGGCATCGGGAGATCAATCTGGAGCAGACTGATCAAGGGTAGGACCGACACGATAAGTACGAGTATCGGAGTCGTCAACAAAATCTTTTCCACTCTGCGCGAATTTGTGCATCGTGGGCCGACGTTGTGCGCGATCCGCCTGTGAAGCGGCAGTTGTCCACATTCGCGCACATCGCGGCGTTGGACCAAGCGGTCCAACTTTCATCCCGCCATGGGTGGTGCTGAGGCCGTCGCGTCGGTGCGCAGGGCGTGGCACCATGCACAACGCCGTGCCGACCAGAGGTCGGCACGGCGTGCTCGCGCAAGCGTGGGGGAACGACTCACATCAGGTGCATCACGACCACCCGCGTGGTCGCGACCGGCCCATTACTGCGGCGTCTGCGCGTGGCGCTTGCG
Source organism: Gemmatimonadaceae bacterium (assembly GCA_040374415.1). Classification (GTDB taxonomy): domain Bacteria; phylum Gemmatimonadota; class Gemmatimonadetes; order Gemmatimonadales; family Gemmatimonadaceae; genus Gemmatimonas. Next base: position 2,044 of record JBEIUK010000015.1, read on the forward strand.
GCGGCGTGCCGCCACACCGATCGCCGCGAGACCCGTGACCATCAGCGCATACGTGGACGGTTCCGGGACCGTCGACTCGGCGCCCACCGTGAAGCCGCTCCAGTTCTCCACGTTCGTCGTTTCAAACGTCAGCGACGTAAAGGTTCCATTGAAGCGGAGCAGCCCGGAGAACTCATTGCCGGTCAGGCTGTTGCCGACGACGCTGTTCGTCCCGGTGCCCCAGTAGCCGGCGCTTGTGGTGTTATCCGAGAGCACCGAAAACGGATCCGAGAAGGTCAGCGTCACCGCCTCCGGGCCCGTCAGGTTGCCCAGGCTGTTGAACGCGATCAATGGATTCACCACGGCGCTCGCGAAGGTGATCGTGGTGCGAATCGGGCCCACAAACTGCACCATGCCCGGGTTCGAGGGGGCCATGGCGCCATATGGGGCGCTTGGCGACCAAAAGTTGTACGGCGGGTTTGGCGCGCTGGTGGAGAAGGGGGCCAAGCCACCGCACGCAGCGCCGCTGGCGCTCATGACGCCGGCGATCGTCCCCGTGGAGGTCGTGATCGCCACGGCGGTCGTGCCGAGTGTGCCGATCACCGTCGTCCCAGGGCACGCGCCCGGCAACGTCCAGGAGGTCCAGCTTTGCGCGTGCGCCACAGCAGGTGTGGCGCTCGCGACACAGGCCGCGAGTACGCTGATCAAGGGGAATGTCTTCTTCATCGTCGGAAACCTTGGAGAGGTGGAGTCATTGTCCTGCCACGCTGTCCACCGTACCCAGCAATTCCCGTGCCGGACGAGCTTATGGATGAGCTCGCTAACCTTGTGTGCTGTCGTCACTTACGGTGCGCGTCGTCACCGCCGTGAGGTCATATGGCTGAGCTCGCCAGCCTCTCCGTCTGCTCAGCCGAAGGAGGCCAGCACCGCCTGCCGGACGACGTCGTCGGGCACCGCCACCGACCAGTGCCCGTCCCCCGTCTCCATCTCCCCGATGCCGCGCGGGAGCGCATACCGCACCATCCCGCCACGGGCCTTCTTGTCCCCGCGGGTGGCCTCGACCACACCGTCCGCCGTCAACGCCGCCGGGATCGTCCACGGCAGCCCGGCCATCCGCACGGCCTCGGCAATGGCCAGATGAAGCCCTGCAGGCGCCAGGCCGAGTTGCTCGGCGATCCGGGCTTCCACCACCATGCCGATCGCCACCGCTTCGCCATGCGCCATCGTGAAGTGGAGCTCGCGTTCGATGGCGTGGGCGATCGTGTGCCCAAAATTGAGCACCTGCCGCAGCCCGCCTTCCCGGGTGTCCTCGGCCACGACATCCGCCTTGATACGAACACTCCCCGCCACCAGCGTGGCCAGCTCGGCGACGACGGCCGATGCCGTCGTCGGCGCGGACAACGCCGACTCGGCGGCCAGCCGCGGCAGCGCCTGCAGCACGGTATCGAAATAGGCCGCATCGGCGATCACGCCATGCTTGATCATTTCCGCAAGCCCAGCGCGGCGCAGCGACGTGGGCAGGGTGCGCAGCACCCCGGGGTCCATCACCACCGCCGACGGATTGTGAAAGGCGCCCACCAGATTCTTCCCATACGGGGAATCGACCGCGGTCTTTCCCCCGACGGCGGCATCGACCATCGCCAGCAACGTGGTGGGTACCTGCACGACCGGAATCCCGCGCATGAAGGTCGCCGCCACAAAGCCGGCGAGATCCCCAATGACGCCACCGCCGAGCGCGATGATGGTGGTGTCGCGTCCCGCGCCCCACTCGCAGAGGGCATCCGTGAGCGCCCCCCACTGCGCCCGGGTCTTTTCCTGCTCACCAGGCGGAATGGTGAAGAGCTGCGTGGTGGCGGCCGGAAACTGCGCCAGGACCGCCGCCGCATGCAGCGGGGCCACGGTGTCGTCGCTGATGATCGCCACGCGATGCCCTGGGGCGACCGCGGCCACAATCGGGGCCAGCGCGGACAGCGCCCCCTCGTGGCAATACACGGGATACTCCAGCGGGACCGGCAGCGGACCCGGCACGCGGGCCGACATTACCAGGTCACTTCCCCGGCGCCGGCGCGCCGATTCGCCACCCGGGCCAGCATGAACAGCAGGTCGGAGAGCCGGTTGAGATAAATCACGACCAGCGTCGGCAAATCGATCTCATGCGCCAGCGTGACCACGCGCCGCTCGGCCCGTCGGCAGACCGTTCGCGCGACGTGGAGCGCGGCGGCCTTCGGGGTGCCGCCGGGGATGATGAAGCTGCGGAGCGGCTCCAGCTCCTGCTCACAGGCGTCGATCGCCGATTCCAGCTCGGCGATCCGCTGCTCGTCAATGCGCGCCTTGCTCAGCTGCTCGCGCATCTTGTCATGGTCCGGCGTCGCCAGCAGGGCGCCGATCGCAAACAAGTCGCGCTGCACGGGGACCAGCACTTCGTCGATCCGCGGCATCATGTCGATGGAGCGGGCCATCCCGAGGGCCGCATTCAGCTCGTCCACGTCCCCGTACGCCTCAACGCGCGGGTGGTCCTTTTCCACGCGCCCACCGCCAAACAACGCGGTGGCGCCTTCATCGCCAGTTCGGGTATAGATCTTCATACGCGGAACATAACGGGATTGGCCTCGTACGTTATCTTTCCCGGATGACCATCCATCCCCTCCGCGACCTGACCATCATCGGGGGCGGGCCGACTGGCCTGTTCGCCCTGTTTTATGCCGGCATGCGTGGCGCCACGGCCCAGGTCGTGGACGCGCTCCCCGAGCTCGGCGGTCAGCTGACCGCCCTGTATCCCGAGAAGTTCATTTTCGACGTGGCCGGCTTCCCGAAAGTGCTGGCCAAGGACCTCGTCCGCTCGCTGACCGAGCAGGCCGCGCAGTTCCATCAGGAGACGGGGCTGCCCGCCCATCTGGGGCAGCGCGTGATCGGGTTGGAAGAAGCCGACGGCCACTTTGTCCTCGTCACCGAAACGGACCGCTTCCCGACGAAGGCCGTGGTGCTGGCGGCCGGGATCGGGGCCTTCCGTCCACGCAAGCTGCCGCAGCCCTTCGCCGAGTCGTGGTATGGCCGCGGGATTCAGGCGCTCGTCTCCACCCCCGAGTCCTACACGGACCAGGATGTGGTGATCATCGGTGGTGGTGACTCGGCGTTCGACTGGTGCGCGCAGCTGCGCCAGCGGGCGCGGTCGGTCACGCTGGTGCACCGCAGCGACCGCTTCCGGGCCCATGCCGCGACGGTGGCCGAGGTGACCGCCGCGGCGGCGGCGGGCGATGGACGGGTGGCGATCCATACGTTCCACGAGCTCGATGCCATCATGGGCGAGGACCGGATCACGGGGATCCGCCTCAAGGACGTCAAGACGAAAGAGACGCGGGAACTGCCGGCCGATGTCGTCCTCCCGATGCTGGGCTACGTCAGTGATCTGGGGGCGCTGCTGGAATGGGGGCTCCAGATCGAGAAGGACGAGATCCTGGTGAACAGCCAGATGGAAACGGGGCGCCCTGGCATTTATGCCGCGGGGGACATCACCACCTACCCGGGCAAGCTCAAGCTCATCGCGGCAGGCTTCGGGGAGGCGGCGGTCGCCGTCAATCAGGCGGTGCACTGGATCTACCCGGATAAGAAGGTCACCCCGGGGCATTCGTCGAACCTGGCGATCTTCGGGCAGAAGGACGACTGATCGCCACGTGGCACGACCCTTCGCACGTCTTGCCCGTTTGCTGCTGACAGGAACTGCCGCCATGGCTGCTGCCATGGCGGTGGTGGCGGTGCCCCGGCTCGGGGCGCAGGATCTGACCTGTGATCGGGGCGATCGGGAGGTCCGCGGGGTCCGATTTGTTGGGGCGCAGGAGTTTTCGACCGCCACGCTCGCCGCCACGGTGGTGACGGTCCCGTCCTCCGTCGCCGGGCTGCCAGTGGTTGGGGAACGTCGCTGTCTGGATCCGGTGGAGTTTGCCCGCGATGTCCAGCGGCTGCTCACACTGTACCGGCGACGCGGGTTTCCCGACGTGCAGGTGGATACGCAGGTCACCACGGTGCGTCCGGGGCGCATTCAGGTGACCTTTGTGATTCGCGAAGGCGCGCCGGTGCGCGTCTCCGCGCTGACGCTCGTGGGATTGGAAACACACCCGGAGTTGCCGGCGCTGGCACGTGACTTTCCGCTCCGCGTGGGCGGTGTGTTTGATCGCGGGGCCCTCGAGGCGGGGCGCGACTCGCTCGTGCGGCGGATGCGCAATCGTGGCTGGCCACAGGCGGACGCGCTGTTGGCCTACACCACCGACACGCCAGCGCGCACGACGGCGGTTGAGGTGCGGGTGGTGCCAGGCACCCGCGCGCGGCTCGGCCACGTGACGCTGCGCGTCGACACGAGTGGCAATCGCCCACGCCATGTCACCGATGCGACCATCCGTCGCGCGCTGGCGCTGACGCCGGGTGACTGGTTTTCGGCGCGCGCGATCATTGATGCGCAGCGCAATGTCTACCAGACCGATGCGTTTCAACGGGTCGATGTGCAGCCAGACGCCGTACAGCCCCCCGGGGATTCGATCGTGAATCTCGTCGCGACGCTGGTGGAGGGGGATCGCTGGGTGGCCAGTAGTGGCCTCGGCTGGGCCACGCTTGATTGCTTCCGGGCGCAGGGCGCCCTGACCGATCGGGATTTTCTCCCGATGGCGCAGCGCCTCGAGCTGACCGCGCGGGTGAGTAAAATCGGCATCGGCGCGCCGCTGAATGGCGCCCCGTCGCTCTGTCAGGGACAGGCGCGTGCCGATCCGTACAGCGCGACGCTGAACTACTACGCCTCGATGACCGCGGGCCCGTCCATGCGACGTGCCGGCCAGCGGGTGCCTACGATCACCGTCTTCAGTTCCACGCTGTCGGAATACAAAGCGTATCTGCGGCGCACGCCCATTGGGGGGAGTGTGTCGTGGACGCAGCCGTTCAGCACGCGCGTTCCGGGGACGTTGTCGTATCAGTTGGAGCTGGGGCGCACGGAGGCCGAGCCCGCGTTTTTCTGTGCCGTCTTCAACGCCTGTGATGCCGATGCCCGCCGCTTCTTGCAGCGGAATAACCGGCTGGCCGCCCTCGAGTATGCCGTCGCGTGGACTCGCACGGATGATCCCGTGCGCCCCACCAGCAGTACGACGGTGCGGATGAACGTACGGCATGCCTCCACGTGGATTGGCTCAGACGCGACCCAGCAATTCAACCGCGCCACCGGTGACGCGACGTGGACGCGCCTCCTGGGGCGCGGGCTCACGGTGACCGCGCATCTGCGTGGTGGGGTGGTGCTCGGTGGCTCGACCTCGCCCACGCTGCGCAGCTTCGTCCCCCCGCAGGAACGGCTGTACGCGGGAGGACCCACGACGGTGCGTGGCTTCCGGCAGAATGAATTGGGACCGGCGGTGTATATCGTGAGCGGCTACAAGACCGTTCTGTCACAGGGGGCGACGTATTTTCGGGCCGACAGCACCGCGATCACGGAACGGGTGGTGCCTGCCGGTGGCAACACGCTCGTGGTGGCGAATCTTGAACTGCAGGGCCCGAGTCCCTTCGCGCCACGACTGCTGCAGTGGGCGTTGTTCACCGACGCCGGTCGTCTTTGGGATCGGACGTCGCGCGGCGCCGCGCCGCTCACCACGGACGATGGTCCGCTGATCAAGATCACGCCGGGGTTCGGGGTCCGCATCGTCTCACCGTTCGGTGCGATTCGCATTGATCTGGGATACAATCCGTATCGGCTGCCGAGTGGCGCGGCGTACTACAACGCGCCGTTGCAAGGCGGGAGTGCGCCGCTGTACTGCGTGAGTCCCGATAATCAGTTGCCGGTGCAAGCTGGAGCCACGGCGGGGGCGCCGCCCGTGCAAGCGGCGGGCAGTTGCCCGTCGAGCTTTCGCCCCGGGCGCAGCGACAGCTTTTTGCGGCGCCTGAATCCCAGCATTTGGATCGGTCAGGCATTCTGATGGCCTGGCGTCGTCGCACCTTTGTCTTCGCGACGGCTGCCGCGCTCCTCGCGGTGGCGGTGGCTGGCCTCGGTGCGGTGGCGGCGCTGACGCAAACGGATCCCGGTCGCGCGCTGTTGCTGCGGGCGGTCGTCCCAACGCTCGATGCGCTGATCCCCGGGCGGCTGTACGTCGGACCGCTGCATGGGTCGCTGGTCACGGGCCTATCGATCGACTCGCTCGATATCCGTGATCCGAGTGGTCGTCCCTTCGTGCAGTCCGGGCCGATTCATGTCACGTATGATCTGCGCGATCTGCTCGATCGTCGGATCGTTCTCAAGTCCCTCGAAGTCAGCCATCCGATTGTCACGTTGGTCGACTATGGCCGCAACGATTGGAACTGGCGGCGAGCCTTCCAGCGGGGAGGACCACCCACGGCGGCGGGACGCGGCGCGTTCGGGCGGTACATCACGATCGATACGGCGATCGTGCATGAAGCGACGGTGCTGCTGCACCAGGCGTGGACGCCGCCGGATTCGCTGCGCGGCACCCGCGCAGACAGTGCCATCCGCTTCCAATTGCGGCGTCTCGACGAAGAGTTCCGGCAGGAGGATGGCCGGATCGTCCGGGTCATGCGCTTTGCGCGGGTGAACATCCATCTGGGGCGCACGCGTCTCGCCGATCCGGATACGGCCGGGCAGCGCTTCGCGATTCGCCAGCTCGATGTGGTCTGGGTGTTCCCCCCCCTCTGGTTCCACGAGCTCAGTGGCGACCTCCGGATTCGCAATGACAGCCTGTGGGTTGATGGGGCGCGCTTCCGGTTGTCCAACTCGGCCGCGCACGGCAGTGCCATCGCCGCGTGGGGTGGCGCCCAACCCGTGCGCTATGACATCCGGTTGCAGGGCGACACCGTCGCGCTTGCGGATCTCGCGTGGATCCATGAATCGGTGCCCCGCACGGGTGGTGGCCGCCTGCAGTTCACCATGCGCAACAACCCCGCCGATCTCTCCATCATGGAGTACGGGGTGCGTGACATGGATGTGCGCACGCTGCACTCACACCTGCTCGGGCGTATGACCTTTGGGGTGGGCGGACCGGTGCTCCGCATGACCGATCTCGGGCTCGACCTGCGACCGGCGCATACCACCCTGCTGCAGCATTTCAATGGCGGACCGCTGCCGTACGACTGGCAGGGCACGTTGTCTGGCCGAGTGGACGCCGCCGGTGGTCCCGTCACGGCATTTCAGTTGGATCGCGCGGCGCTCACGTATGATGATGCTCACGTACCGGGTGCCCAGTCGCGCGGGGTGGCCTCTGGGCGGCTGAATCTGCTGCGGCCGTCGCAGGCCGTGCTGCTTGGGGTCGATCTGCAGTTGGACGCGCTCGATCTGCGGACGCCACGCTTTGTGAATCCCTCGTTTCCGCGCGTCAACGGTTTCGTGCGCGGACGCCTGCGCTTGGATTCGCTCTGGCGGGACGCCCGGTTCACGAACGCGGATCTGTATCATGTGGATGGTCCGGGCACGCCGTCACATCTCACGGGGTCCGGCCATTACACCCTGCAGGAACGTGGCGTCTGGTTCGATGTCGATCTGCAGGCGGAGCCGTTGGCGTATACGACGCTCTCCCGGTCGTATCCGGACATGCCGCTGCGTGGCACTGCCGTGGGTCCCATTCGCGCCACGGGTGTCGCCGAAGACTTCGCCTTGCAACTCACGCTCGCCGGCGAAGGCGGTGAACTCACCTTTGCCGGTCGCGCCGAGGCGCGGGATTCCATCCTCGGTGGCACGGGGCCATTCACAATGCGCGGCGGGAATCTGCAAGCGCTCTTCGGGGACTCGCGGGTGCCGTCATCCGCGCTGGCGGTGTCGGGGGATGTGGCGGTCCGCGGCACCTCGTTTGCGTCGCTTGACGGCCGCGTGCATGCCCTGGTGGATCAGTATTCGCGCCTCGCGGATGCGCGCGTCTTTGGCGGCCAATTCGACGCGCGGTTTGCCAATGGGGTGATGTTGGTTGACTCGGCGATGCTGGAGAGCTCGGCGATGCGGCTGTCGGCGCGCGGCGGCATTGGGTTGCGAGCCGGCCGAAGCGATTCGTTGCGCTTTGTGATGGCGGTCGATTCGTTGGGTGGGCTGCGCCCCTGGTTGCAGGGGCGGGAATTCACCGAGGCGCTCGCGTTGCCGGTCGATACGCTCCGCGGTACGATGGAAATGCGCGGACAGCTGTCGGGATCGGTGGATACACTCGACCCCGCGGGGCTCGCGCTGCGGGCGCAGGCAACGGTGAGCGAGATGGCCATTGGCGCGACGCGGGCCGCGCGCGGCGCGCTCACCGTGCAGGTGCAGGATCTCCTGCACGGGGGCGATGGCGTGGTCGATGTGGCGCTGGATTCCGCCGAACTGCTGGGGGTGCGCATTGCGTCGGTGATTGGCCGGTCCACCGTGTGGCATGGTCTCGCCGAACGGTTCGGCATCGCGCTGCGTACGCCCTCCGATGCCCGCGTGACGGCAGCCGGCGGGGTGTCGCGTCAGGGCGAGGAGACGACGCTGCGACTGGATACGCTAACGATCCGGGTCGACAGTGGCGCCGCGGTGCCGCGGGGATTCCAGTTGCAGGGACCCGCGGTCCTTCGCGTTGCGGCCGGCGGCACGAAGGTGCTCGACTCACTCGTGCTTGTGCACACCGATACGGGGCGCATTGCGCTGCGCGGCGCGATGGGTCCCGCCGGGCAGGTCCAGGGTCGCCTTGCGTTGGATTGGTTGCCGCTCGCCGATGTCGGTCGACTCGTCCAAGCACCGGGACTGCGCGCCGGCACCGCCACGGCGGCGTTCACCCTCGCCGGCACCCGCGAGCGTCCGCAGATCGCCGGGACGTTGCGCCTCCGTGACGCCATCGCGGGCCCCATCCGCCTCGCGGCGTTGGATGTGCAGGCCCAATATGCGGCGCAACGGCTCGAACTCGATGCGGCACTCGCGGTCCGTGGGCAAACGGCCCTCACGGCGACCGTATCGCTGCCGTTGGATCTGGCGCTGGTCACAGGACGCCCTCGACGGCTTGATGCGCCGTTGCGCGGACAACTCGTCACCGAACGCGCCGACTTATCGCTCGTGGAGTCGCTCTTCCCGGCGGTCACCGCCGCCGGTGGTCAGCTCTCCACGCGCATCGCCCTGACGGGGAGCTGGGAGCAGCCTCGGCTCCGCGGTCAGCTGCACATGGACAGTGCCTCGCTGTCGTTGGCGCCGCTTGGCATCCGGCTCGATCACCTCGCGGCCGACGTGGCGCTTGCGGATGACTCGATCCTCGTGCGCCGCTTTGGGGCCACGAGTGGGGCCCGCACCGACTCCGTGAATCTGCAGGGCGTGATTCGCCTGACCGATCCGCAGCGCCCAGCGTTTGATCTGCAGCTCGTGGCGCATGCGTTTCAGGCCGTCGATAAATCGCGGACCGCATCGCTCGTGGTGACCACGACCACACCACTTACCCTCACCGGAACACGTGAGGCGCCGCGCATTCGTGGGGCGGTGCGCATTGACCGAGGGCGGGTGTATATCCGGGCCCTCGCGCAGCAACGGGGGCTGGATCTCAACGACACGGGGGACGGCGCGGATTCGGTCGGGCAGAGTGTGAATGGGCTGCTCCCATCGGCACCGAATGCGCTGGTACAAAATCTCGTCCTGGACAATGTGCGCGTGAACATCGGCGATGATGTCTGGCTGCGCTCGCCGGAAGCCAATCTCAAGCTGGGGGGCTCGCTGCAGGTCACGCGCGCCTTGGGGCGCGATGGCGCCCGGGCGCGCCTCGCGCTGTCGGATTCGCTCGTGGTGGAGCGCGGGACCTACCAGCTGAATTTGGGGATCGCGCGCCCCAGCTTTGCCGTCGAACGTGGGGTCGTCCGCTTTTTTGGGGATCCGGATCTCGAGCCAGCCCTCGACATCACCGCGTTGCATACCGTGCGGGAGTTGCGGCCGAATTCCAACCGGCAGGATGTCCGGATTCGCGTAGGCATTGGGGGCACGCTGGATCGTCCGTCGCTCACGCTGGCGAGTGCGGACAATCCGCCGCTGCCGGAAAGCGATATGCTCAGCTACCTCGTGACCGGCGAGCCAGCCTACGCACTCCTCGGCACGACCTACGCCGATCAGGGGGCGACGCTCGCCTTGCGGCTGGCGGGGAGCTATCTGTCCAGTCGTCTCGCCGGGGGGCGGTTCGATGTGGTGCAGGTCGAGCCCACCGCGCTGGCCCCCGGCGAAGCGGCCAATCTCCGGGAAAACGGGTTGGGGATTCTCGCCTCGACGCGCGTCGGTGTGGGCGGTCAGGTGGCGCGGAACACGTATTTCACCTTCTCCACCGGGTTGTGTGGGCTGGCCCCGCAGACCTCCGGGGGGGGCGACGCCCTCTCGCTCTTCGCGCAGGGGCTCGGCGTGAAAGTGGAACGCCGATTCGAGCGGGGCGTCTCGGTCGCGGTCGGCCTGGAACCGGGGTCGAGTGCCCAATCGTGTGGCCGTCTCGGACTCTCGCGCACCTTCCAGCAAACACCCCCGCAAATCGGCATCGACTTCTTCCGGATTTGGACGTTTTGATCCCGCGGCGGCGTTGCGCGTCCGACGCGCCAATCGTCTAGGTTGGTACCTCCAACAATGAACGCGTGATGCCTGCGACCCCTGACTGCCGGATGATGATGCAGGCCCTCGACGTGATTGATCACGCAGGGTCGGCCTCGGCGCGTGTCGAGGCGACAGTGGAGATGCTGCAAGCGCTGGGGTACGCGCAGATCTTGGTCACGCTCCGGGACCCCTCGCTGAATGTCACGCTGGCCGTTGGACGGTCCGATGGGGCGGTGGTCATGGTCGGGGACGGCATGGACGGGGCCGCACTCCAAGCGATGCCCGGGGCGGTGTGGCGTCGCCGACTCGCCCAGTTGGAAAAGACCGGCGCGGCGGATCTGCACCTGCTTGATGGCGGGGAGGCGTGGGTCGCGCGGGAGTTCTTTGCCGCCGATCCGGTGGACTCGGATGATCTCGCCGCATGGCGGTCGACGGACCTGATCGTGGGGATCCTCCGCGGCGCGTCACAGGAGCTGTTAGGGATCGTGGAGCTGGCGGGGCCAACGGATGGACGTCGCCCCACGGAGGCGCGGCAGGCGGAGCTCACCGTGTTGCTCCGTCATCTCGCGGCGCGGCTGGCCTTCGATGGGTTGCATCATCTGGCGCAACGTCGCGCCGAGCGGTTGCAACGGCTGCAAGAAGCGGGGGCTGCGATGGCGCGCTCCCTCGACGAAACGGCGATTCTCCGCGAACTCGCCCGGCATGCGTTCCGCGCGACCGGTGCCGAAGGCGTGGTGATTGGCGTGCCGGATCTCGAAGCGGATCGACTCGATATCACGATTCGGCTGCTCCGCGGCAGCGAACGGCCGCGTGGCTCCGCCCGGCTGGGGCAGGGGATTGTGGCGGAAGCGGTCCGCACGGGGATGCCCGTCCGGATCGGTGACCGCGTGGCCGATCGGGAACGGGAGAAGGCGGGGCGTCCCTCGTTCGCCTCGGTGGTCGATGTCGTCGGCGAGTATGGCCCAGCGGCATCGGTGCTGGTGGTGCCGCTCCTCTCGGGCATTCAGTTGCTGGGGGTGCTGGCGGTGCATTCGCCCGATACCGAAGTCTTCAGTGCGGAAGACGAGGAAGTCCTCGCCACAATGGCTTCACAGGCAGCGACGGCCGTGGCGAATGCCCGACGCTATGCCGAGAGCGAGCGGGAAGCTCGGCAATCCGAAGCGCTGGCGGATGTCGCGCGGGCGGTCGGTGAATCGCTACGGCTTGGGGAAGTGCTGCGGCTGATTCTGCGGCATACCGTGGCCCTGCTGCATGCCGAAGGGGCCTGCCTGGCGCTGCGCAAAGACGAGTATCTGCATATCGTCGCCGCGCATGGCGCCGCCGATGTACTGGCGGGGGTGCATCTCCCCATCGGGTCGAGCATCATGGGAGCGGCGGTGTTGGAAGAAGCCGCGGTGGTCAGCAACAATCTCCGCGACGATCCCCGTGTCTCGCGTACCATTCGGCAGATGACGCAGATTCAGCGGACGGCGGTGGCACCGCTCATGACCGCCAAGGGCACGATTGGTGCGCTCTGTGTCCTCAATCGGGCGCAACCCTTCACGGACGACGATACGCGCATTCTGCAGCGGCTCGCCGATCAGGTGGCCGTGGCCGTCGTGAACGCCCGCCTGTTTGAAGAAGTCGAGCGCGCAACGCGCGAGTGGAAGGTCGCCTTCGATGCGATCGCCACGGGCATGGCGGTGCTCGACGACATGTTGCGCGTGCGGCGCTGCAATGCGCGCGCGGCGGAGCTGTGCAACCTCACGATTCCAGGCTTGCTCGAGACCAGTTTGAGCGCGTCGCTCTTCGGGCACAGCGCGGCAGCGCGCGCCGAACTGGAAGGGCTTGTGCAACGCTCCCTGAACATGGCCGAGCCGGTCCGTGATGTCGTGCGCGATCCGACCGATGATCGCCTCTTCGAGTGCGTCGTCTCGCCGCATCCGGACGGCGGATGCATTGTCACCTTCGATGACGTGACGGCGATGCATCGACTCATTGCGCAGGCCTCCGCCGCCTGATCCTGCGGTGACCGCCGGCCACGGTCCCCGTGGACCTGGCCAGGCGTTGCCCTTACGACATCAGTGGGGACGGTGCGGTCGGGAAGCTGATCGGCGCCGCCGGGTGATCGCTGTGCACATGTAGCACCGCCCCGCCGCAGGGCTCCCCGTCCAGTTCGACCACGAGCTGATACACGCCGGGCATATCGAGCGGGAGATCCACCTGCACGATCACGGGGAGGTCCATCTCGCCGGTCGGCGACGGTGGGGCCTGAATCGCCAGATCCGCCGAGGAGCTCCAGAGTTCGACCCCCTTGGGGTTCTGCCACCGGAGGGTCATGGGATGCGTGCCGACATCGGCCGCGGAGCCCTTCAGGCGCACCACGATCGTGGCCCGGGGGTGCATCGCCGGAAACTGGGGGACGTGCACGGCATCAAAGACGCCCAGGATATTGAGCTTCCCTTCCTGGGAGAGGTTCGCCGCGTCGGCGAAGAGCGCAAAGGACACATGCATGCCGAGAAGGTACACGGGTTCCCCCGGAACGCCTACTTTTCAGGATGTCTTCCCGTCATGGCTTTGGCGCCACCGATGTCGGCCTGCTGGTCATGGCCCTCATCTGGGGCATCAACTACAGCGTCGTCAAAGTGGGGCTGCAGGCGATTCCGCCGCTGGCCTTCAATGGCTTGCGTATGCTGCTCGCCGCCACGGTGCTCGCCCTGCTGTCGTTCTGGCTCCGGCGCGACCGGTGGCCGGTCCGTCGGGATGTGATCCATCTGCTGCTGCTTGGGCTGATCGGGAACGGCCTGTATCAGATGTGCTTCATCCTGGGCCTGGCCCGAACCCGGGCAGGCATCGCCGCGCTGGTTACCGCCGCGGGCCCCGCCTACATCGCGATCATTTCGCAGCTCCTCGGCCGCGATCGCACCACCCGCACCGGATGGATCGCCATCGGGCTGCAGCTCCTGGGGGTCGCGTGCGTGGTCCGCAGCACGCACGCGCTGGAGGGGGGCGAGTCGGCGCTCCTGGGCGCGGTGCTGATTGCCTGTGGCAGCATCCTCTGGGCGCTGTTCAGCGTGCTGTTGCGCCCGTACACCGAGCGCGCGCACCCCATTCATCTCTCGGCGATCACCATGGCGAGTGGCGCCAGCTTTCTGCTGCTCCTCGCGGCGCCGACGCTCCGGGGGCTCGACCTGCACGCCGTGCGTCCCGTGGAATGGGGCGCCGTGCTTTATGCTGGGCTCGGGGCCCTCGTCATCGCCTATTTGCTTTTCTACCGCGGCGTGCAACAGCTGGGACCCACGCGCACCGCGATGTACAGCAACTTGCAGCCAGTGATCGCCCTCGCCGTCGCCTGGATCGCGTTGCATGAACAACCCTCCGGCTGGCAGCTGATCGGGGCCTCCTGCATCATGGCGGGGTTGCTCCTCTCGCGCTTCACCGGCAATCGCCCACGTGCCGTCGCCGAATCGTCCTCGACATCCACCACCACCACCGTATGAAACTCGTCCTCTTCGACATTGATGGCACCCTGTTGTGGACGGATGGCGCTGGGCGCCGCGCCATGGAGGATGCGTTGCAGACGGTCTTTGGCCACATGGGTGATCCCGCCTACCGCTACGATGGCAAGACCGATCGGCAGATTGCACGCGAGCAGATGCGGCACGCCGGTGTCGATGATGCCCGGATCACCGCGCACATGCACGACCTGTTGCATCACTATGCCGAAGGGCTCGCGCGGAACCTCGCGGCGACCCCCGATGCCGCACGGTTATGCGAGGGAGTCCCCGCCTTGCTCGATGCGGTCGATCTGCATGCGCAGGCCACCATGGGTTTGCTCACCGGAAACATCGAACTGGGCGCGCGTCGCAAACTGGATGCCGTCGGCATTGCCTTCGATCGGTTCCGCGTGAATGCCTTTGGCAGTGACCATGAGGATCGCCCGGAGCTGCCGGCGGTCGCACAGCGGCGGGCGGCGGAGTTTTTCGGGCGGCCGATGGCCGGCGACCGCATGGTCATCATTGGCGATACGCCGGCGGACATTCACTGCGGTCGCTCGCTCGGCGTGCGTGCGATTGGGGTGGCCACCGGGCGCTATTCCGTCGATGAGCTTGCGCAGCATGCGCCAGCCGCCGTCTTCGACAACCTGACCGATACCGACGCCGTCTTGGCGGCGATTCTCGCGGAATGAACGGGTCCGGACTCCCGGAGCGCACCCCCGTTCGGATCGTGGGGCTGGTGGCGGGGCAGTCACTCGACGCGATGGCACAGCTCCAGCTGACCGACACCGCGGTGGTGCTCCGGTGGGTGCAGGGCGCGCCCTGGGAGGTGGCGCTCGATCATCTCGATGGCGTCGCGATCAGCGCCGACGCCGACACGCCACGGCTCACGCTGTATTTCTCCGGTGGCGATCTGCTCGAGTTGTCCGGCGACCGAGGGGTGCGTCTCCTCGGTGCCCAGTTGATGGACCGCGCCTGTACGTTGCCCGAGCTCACGCGCGGGTTGACGGCGCTGGGATCGCCACGGGGGCGGTCACGCACCGCCGCGGAACAACCCGTCGCGCCGGAGGCGGCGCAGGACGCATGGTTTGCGCCCTTCTTATCCGCGCGTCGCGCCGCTCATGGGGTGCGGGACCCCCTGCGTCAGCTCACGCTGCTCGATGCGCACCGGCTGGCCGATGGTGTCGCCGATGTGATTGCGGAGCTGGCAGTCATTCGCGCCCCCGGTGGCAGCGCGGAGGCGCAGGCCACGCGCCGAGCGATTGAAGCGATGCTCGAAGAGGCCGCCGAGCCGGTTTTCGCAGCCCTGGACCGGATGGGGCTCGCGGCCGATGCGCTGCAGGGCTCGGCGTCCGACACGCGGTTGTTGGACTGGCGTCGGTGGGTCGAGACGCTGCGGGAGGCCTTCGTGGCCCTCGATGCGGCGTGGGAGCCCGCCGCGCGCGTTATTGCGGCGGCGTAGTCGGAACGCGACGCGCGGCGGGTGGGACCGGTGAGCGTCCACCGCCCTGCGCGCAGTGGTCACAGCCACCGGTCGACGCCTGCGCACCGCGCACCGTGCGTACCGCACGACGCACCAGAAATCCCAGCGCGACGGCCAGCACCAACACGACGCCCCACTGATCGATCGTCATCGGTGTCGTCAGGTTCATGCGCCTCCCCATCCAAGCGCTCGGCCACCTGCATAGACCAGCCAGGCGGAGCCATAGGCCAACACGAGCATGTAGGCAAACTGAATACCGGCCCACCGCCACCCGAGGCGGCCACCACCGGCTTCCCGCACCGTGACCGCGATGGTGCTCATGTACATCAGCGCGAAGACGTAGAACACCATCAACCCCACCGCCATCAACGGTGAGTATGCGGGCGCGCCCGTGTCAGGATTCCGGGCCTGCACCAGTCGCTGCTGCAGCGCCTGCTCGTGATCCGCCTCGGCCGACACATCACTGACGCCGTAGAGCGTACTCATCGTCGAGACAAAGACCTCGCGCGCGGCGAAGCTCGACACAATCGCCACGCCGATCTTCCAGTCATACCCCAGCGGACGCACGACGGGGGCAATCGCCTGCCCCATCCGTCCGAGCGCGGAGTGCGCGAGACGTGCTTCCTGCTGCTGCGCGGGCGTCTGCGTCGGGTCGACCGGCGTCTTCGGATAGGTGGCCAGCGCCCAGAGCACAATCGACAGCGACAGAATCACCGTCCCCGCGCGCCGGATAAACATCTGGCACCGTTGGGTGACCGACACCATCAGGGAGCGCAGGCTCGGCCACCGATACGGGGGCAACTCGAGAATCATCGGCCGCACCGGCCCCTTGAGCAGCGTCCGCTTGAACACGGCGGCCATCACGAGGGCCATCACGGTACCGAGCAGATACATCGCCAGCATGGTCACGCCTTGCAGCGTGAGGCCGAGCCCCACCGAGGTGGCGGGGACGAAGGCACCAATGAGCAGCGTGTAGACCGGCAGGCGGGCCGAACAGCTCATGAGGGGTACGACCATGATGGCGGCGAGCCGATCCTTCGGATCTTCAATGGTGCGGGTGGCCATGATCCCTGGCACCGCGCAGGCATAGCCCGAAAGCATGGGAATGAAGCTCTTCCCATGAAGCCCCACGCGACGCATCACGCGATCCATGAGATACGCGGCGCGCGCCATGTACCCCGAATGCTCCAAGAGGCCGATGAAGGCAAAGAGCATCGCGATTTGCGGCAGGAATACCAACACGGAACCGACGCCGTCGAAGACGCCACTGACCACCAAGCTGCGGAGATCGCCCTCGGGCAGCCAACTGCCGATGGTGTGACCGACCGCGCCGATGACGGCCTGAATGCCGTCCATCAGCGGGGTCGCCCAAGAGAAGACCGCCTGAAAGACCAGCGTCATGAGGCCGAGAAAAACCAGCGGTCCCCAGAACCAATGGAGCGCCACGGCATCGATGCGGTCGCTCACGGTGTGCGTGAGCGGCGCCCGTCGGGTTACCGTGCGCGCCAAGAGCTCGGCGATCCAGCCATAGCGGCGTTCCGCTTCGAACCGTGACGGCACAATACCGGCGGCCTGTAGCGCCACCTGCGCATCGCGCAGGGCGGCCGCGATCCCCGGGACCTGCGCCAAGTGCGCCTCTGGCTGATCCAGACCGAGCAGGCGCAGCGCCTCCATGTGTGCGGCGACCGGCGGTAGTCCGTCGGCGGTGAGTACCGCCGCGACGGGGGCGAGCGCCGCCGTCGCCGCCGCGGGGAGCTGGAAGCGGCGCGTCGGCGCGGGGAGGGTGACCGCGAGGCAGAGCGCGCGGGCGAGCGGATCCAGCCCTTCGCCACGCATCGCCACGGTGGGAATCACCTGCACGCCCAGTTCATGCGTCAGCGCGGGAATGTCGATGCGAATCCCTTCGGACTCGGCGACATCCACCTGATTGAGCGCGATCACCACCGGGAGCCCGAGCTCGAGCACCTGACTGGCGAGAAAGAGATTGCGCTCCAGATGGGCCGCGTCGACGACGACGAGCACCACATCGGGGCGCCACCGGTCTGGATCGCGCCCCAGGAGCACTTCGAGGGCGATGCGTTCGTCGGGAGAGCCGGCGGAGAGCGAATAGCTGCCCGGGAGATCGAGGAGCGCGATGCGCTGGCCGTCGGTGGTGCGGAAGCTCCCTTCGACCCGTTCGACCGTCACCCCGGCAAAATTCCCCACGCGCTGCCGGAGGCCGGTGAGCGCATTGAAGAGGGTGGTCTTGCCGGTGTTGGGGTTCCCGATGACCGCGACCCGCAAGGTCTCGCGGGGGGCCGTGCTGCCTGTGGCGCTCACGGCCTGTTCACGCCCGGGCCACGTCAGTCGCGCGGCGGCAGGGGCTGGACGGTGATTCCGGCCGTGAGGGTGGACCCCAGCGCGAGCCGCGTGCCGCGGACATCCAGCAGCATGGCGTGCCGCGCATCAATGACACTCACGTCGGTGCCTTCACAGAGGCCGAGGGCCCGGAGTCGGCAGGCTTCGTCGGCGGAGCACTCGATGTCCACGATCGTGGCCCGGACGCCAGCGGCACAGGTCGCCAGCGCGCAGGTCCGGCGCGGCGAGGGCTCTGGTTGCTGGTCGAGGGTCGGAAGCGGCGTGGGCACGATGCTAAATGAGAATGGTTCTCAGCTGTCTTCTCTGAGTATACACGACGTCGGCAGCTTACGGAATAGGGAGTGGCTCGCTCGGGAAAGCCCTGACGGCTTGTCAGGGAAACACGGACAGGCCGGTCGGCCGCGGTGCCGTCAGGTGGTGACGGCGGCCCCGGCGGGGCGCCGCCGAGCTGCGAGCAGCGCTACGCCAACGAGGGAGATCGTCAGGGCGATGACCTGCGCCGCTGTCAGCCCCGCCACGAAGCGATCGTCCTTGGCGCGGAAGAATTCCACGATGAACCGTTCCGCGCCCGCCAGCACGCAATAGAGCCCAAAGAGCCACCCCTCGCGCTGCTGATGTCCCCGGAAGCGCCAGAGCACCAGAAACATCACAAAGCCCATCACGGTCTCGTACAGCTGCGTTGGGTGCACCGCAATCAGGGCGTCGCCTGGGGTCCCGGCGGGGAACTGGACGCCAAACTGCGACTGCATAATCGCGGCCGTCGAGGGCGGGGCGCCCTCGGGAAAGCGCACCGCGAACGGGCCACTCCACGGACGGCCATAATCGTCGCCGACGGCCCAGCAGCCGGTCCGTCCGACGGCATACCCGGCGGCAATGGCGATGCCGCACACATCGGCGAAGCGCAAAAACGACAGCTTCTTATACCGGATGGTGCCCCAGCAGAGCGCGACGGCGCCAATGAACCCGCCCCAGAAGACAAAGCCGCCGCGGCTCAGGAAGGCGCTCGGATCCCCGGTGAGGATCACGTAGTACGTCTTCGCCCCAATCAGTGTCCCGATCAGCGCCGCCATCACGACATCCGGCATCGCCTCCGCTTCCACCAGATGCCCGCGGCGCGTTAACTCGCGCTGGCTGACGATCTGGGCGATCGCAAAGGCGGCCAAGACGGCCAGTCCGAAGCCCGTGAGTTCAAGGGGCCCCAGATGCAGGACGGTCGGATGATGCAGAATGCCGTTCGGGTTCATGCAGAACGAAGCTACAGGGTGGAGACCAGACCGGGGAGCGGCAACGACGCCTGCGCCGACATCCGGGCATCGGCCCGTTCCCCGGCGGCAAAGCGGAATAACCCGGCCGCCGCGATCATGGCCGCATTGTCGGTGGCCAGTCGCGGCGACGGGGCATAGACGGTCACCCCGCGACGCGTGAGCCGCTCTCGGAGCGCCGCCTGCAGCGCCCCATTGCAGGCCACGCCGCCACCAATCACCACGCGCTGCCGCCGATAGGTGCGCACCGCGCGCTCAACCTTCTCCTCGAGGGTGCCCACCACCGCGTCCTGGAAACCGCGCGCGAGCGGCGCGCGCTGCGCCTCGAGGGTCCCGGAGGCCTCCGCCTCGCGCACGGCCCGGAGCACCGCTGTTTTGAGGCCGGAGAAGGAGAGATCGTAGTAGTCGTCGTCGCCCGGGACGGCGCTGGCGCGCACCATCGGTTTGGCGAAGCGCACCGTTGGCGTCTCCACCGTGGCCGCCAGCGCCTCAATGTGCCGCCCGCCGGGATAGGGGAGCCCGAGCAGTTTGGCGACTTTGTCGAACGCTTCGCCGGCCGCATCATCGCGCGTTTGTCCGAGGAGCCGATAGCACCCCCACGCCGGGACATCGAGCAACAGGGTGTGTCCGCCGCTCACCAGCAGCGCCGTGAAGGGCGGCGCCGCAGCCGGATCCTCCAGCAGCGTCGCAAAGAGATGCCCTTCGAGGTGATGCACGGGCACGACCGGGCGGTCGTGTGCCAGCCCCAGCGCCTTGGCGTAACTGGTCCCCACCAACAGCGCGCCCACGAGCCCCGGTGCGTACGTCACCGCGATGGCGTCGAGATCGGCCACCGTGAGCCCGGCGTCCACGAGCGCGGTGCGCACGGCGGGGACAATACCCGTCAGATGCTGTCGACTCGCAATTTCCGGCACCACCCCACCGAAGAGGCGATGGACATCTTGCGAGAGAATCACGAGGGAGCGGAGCTCCGGTCGTTCCGCGGTGCCACTCACCACCGCCGCCGACGTTTCATCGCACGACGTCTCGATGCCGAGGATGTGCAGCGGCCGGTCGTTCGTCAGACTCATCGGGTGGCCGGCTTGAGGCGCACGGTCATGAGCCGCGGACGCAGATCCCGCACGCGCACATCCACGCCCGGGGGGAAATCGAGATCCTGCTCGCGCAGCTCGAGGCGGACGCTGTCCGGCGTATCCTCGGTGATGGCGCGCTGCAGCACCGGTGGCGACTGCACGAGACGCAGCACATCTCGGCGGCGCCCCGAGACAAACGCGCGCACCGGCGGCAGCGGCTCACGCAGGCGCACGGCGCGGTCGAGCGTCACGCGCACGCGGACCGGCACCCACGCGGCCGACGGCTCCTCCGCGCTCACAATGAACCAGAGCGCGACCGCCAGCAACAGCGCGGCGACCGCGCGGGCAATCACGGCGCGGGCTCAGCCAGCAGCTGTTCCAGCAGTCGACGATTGCCGGCGGAGTTCCAGTCTTCAGCCCCAATCCACTTCTTGTGGATCACGCCATCACGGCCGATGACAAACGTCTCCGGTACGCCCGTCGTGCGATAGAGCGACTGAATCGCGCCGCTCTCATCGTACAGGATCTCGAACGACAGCTTGTATTCCTTGGCGAAATCGCGGATCTGCTGCTCGTAGTTCGACTGATCGACGCTGACCGCCACCACCTTGAGCCCCTTCCGCCCCAAATCCTGATACACCGACTCAATGCTCGGCATTTCCGTGCGGCAAGGGATGC
>JBEIUK010000158.1:0-6965 GCA_040374415.1 Gemmatimonadaceae bacterium
GACGTCAGCGCTGGTGACCGGTGAAGAGCTCCGTGCCATTGGTGGGCAACTGTCCGATGCGTTGCCGCGTACGAAGGGCGCGACGCTGCGTGGGCTGCGCATTGGGGCGACGACCTGTGTGTTCGTGGACGGCATCCCGAAACCCGGCTTCAGTATCGACGGGGTGCGCCCCGAGTCAGTCGCTGCCGTGGAGTTGTACGGACCCAATGGCGATCCGACCAACTCCGTCTCGAGTGCGTGGCCGAAGGGTGCCCCGTGCGGTGATGAACTGCGCAACAACGCGCCGATGGGTGATCCGCGCGCGATTGCGCGCTATGCGGTGATCTGGACGGTGCCCTGAGGGGTTGCCCTGCTGTCGTCACGCCGCGGCGGTTCGCCGTCCGCGGCGGCCACGGCGTCCCTGTGGTGCCCGGTTCGTGAGGTATGCGTCCAGATCGCGCTCATCAATCCACCATTCGTGCCGCCATTTCGTGGCGACCAGGCGCTGGTTCCGGATTTGTTGACGAAGCGTCGCCGGTGCCAGCGCTGCTCGACGGGCCGCATCGGATAACGGGATGAGCGCCTTCGGTAATGGCAGTGCCTGCAGGACGTTCCGGGAAAACTGTGTGCTGGCGTCGAGGAATTCGATGGCCACCGGGTGGCCTCGGCGGTCCACGTCCACAAACATGCCGGGCCGGACTTCATCGGTCCGATGCGCGCGTCGCTTGGCAGCGAGCACTATCGTCAACGCATCGACTGACGGGTCGTAGCTCCAGTGCATAATGCCTCCGAGCGTCTAGAAAACGGTGATGACGACACAACGGTGCCGTTCCTGAGCCACCACCACAGCGAATCATATCTACGCGTGCGTGCAAAACGCAAGCGGCAGGTTGCTGCGGTGGCCATGAGCATGTTGGGAGGCGGTGACTGGTCCTGCAATTCACTCCGCAACAGCTCGACCGACAAGCGCTCGCGCTACAGCCATACGCGACGCGTGGATTTGCTTACAGCACCAGCTCCCAGGTCTCGCCAATCAGGTTCGTCCCGAAGGTCGCGTGCGGTGCCTCGTGCACCTTCACGAACCCCTTCGCGGCATACAACCGTCGCGCCGTCTCCAGCACATGGTCCGTCCAGAGCGTCACGGTGTGGTAGCCGGCCGCCCGCGCGAAGGCGAGACAGGTATCGACGAGCTGCGTCCCGACACCAAGCCCGCGCGCTGACGGCTCCACCAGCAACACGCGCAGCTTCGCGACGCCCACCCGCTCCGCATGGCGCACGAGCATGATCGAGCCTACTCGCTCCGGCGCCGTACCATCCACCCGCTCGGCGATCCAGCACCGCTCCACCGTGGGATCGTGCTGCGCCGCGAAGTCGGCCATGATGCGCGCCACAATCCCTTCAAAACGCGCATCCCATCCGTACTCGGTCGTGTAGAGCACGCCATGGCGCGATACGATCCATCCGAGGTCACCGGGCAGCGGATCGCGGAGACGTACCACGGGCGACTGGGTCATGGGTGCGTCAGGCTGCCGTGATCCCGCCATCGGCCGCCAGCGCATGACCGTGCAGATAGCTGCTGGCCGGTGAGCAGAGCCAGAGGGCGGTCGCCGCGATCTCCGAGGCCTGAGCCAGTCGCCCCACGGGGACACGCGCGGCGAGCTCCGCCTCCGGCATGCCGGCGTCCAGCATCCCTTGCACCATGGGGGTGTGCGTGAAGCCGGGGCACAGCGCATTGATGCGCACGCCCTTGCGTCCGTACTCCAGCGCGGCCGTCCGCGTGAGCCCCACGACGCCGTGCTTGCTGGCGGCGTAGGCGGGATGGCGCGGAAAGCCAATCAGGCCGGCAACCGACGCCACATTCACGATGACGCCGCCGCCCCCTGCGAGCATCGCGGGGATTTCATGCCGCAGACACCGCCAGACGCCGGTGAGATTCACATCGATCACCCGCGCCCAGTCCGCCTCCGCGTACTCCGCCGTCCGCAGCTCCTTGCCGCCAATGCCGGCGGCGTTGAGCGCGATATCGAGCCGGCCAAAGTGTGTCTGCGTCGCCGCGACCGCCGCCGTCACGGCCGCTTCATCGCGGACATCACAGGGGACCGCCCGCACCGCCGCTCCCGCACCGGTGAGACGAGCGGCAAGTGCCTCGGCCGCCGCCTGCTGCACGTCGGCAATCATCACCCGGGCCCCCTGCCGCGCGAACTGCTCCACCGCCGCCGCGCCAATGCCGGAGGCCCCGCCGGTCACCAGGGCCACCGCCCCGCCAAAGTCATGGGTCATGCGGAGAATCTACGGGCACGCGGCGCCGGGGCGAGGGGCCGACGGTGATGGAGGTCTGGTGACGGGTGGCTGACCACGGATTAGCTTCGACAGATGCCCACCTACGGACAGGGTCACCGGGTCGCCATCGTCGCCGGCGTGCGCACGCCCTTTGCCCGCTCGGGCACGGCGCTCAAGGGATACACCGCCATCGAGCTCGGTCAATTCGCCGTCGCGGAGTTGATGCAGCGCACCGGCCTTGATGGGTCGCTCGTGGATCTGCTGGTGATGGGGACGGTGCTCCCATCCGTCACCGCCCCGAATCTCGCCCGCGAGATCGCGCTGCTGCCGCACTTTCCGCGCACGGTGCAGGCGTACACCGTGGGGCGAGCGTGCGCGTCGGCCAATCAAGCGATCACCGATGCGGCCGATCAGATCGCCCTCGGTCATGCGGAGATCGCGATCGCTGGTGGGGCCGAGTCGCTCACACAGGTGCCGATCCTGCATTCGCGCGGCATGAGTGATGCCCTTGTGGCGGCCTCGAAGGCGAAGACGTTGTCGCAGCGACTGGCGGCCTTCGCGGCATTGCGTCCGCGCGATCTGGTGCCGATCACTCCCGCGATCGCTGAGCCAAGTACGGGCGAGACGATGGGGCAGTCGGCAGACAAGATGGCCAAGCTCAACGGCATCTCGCGCGAGGCGCAGGATCGTTTTGCGCTGCGGTCGCATCAGCATGCCGCCGCCGGCACGGCCGATGGGCGATTGACCGCCGAGATCGCGCCGGTGCCGGTGCCTCCCGATGACGCGCTGCTGGCGGCGGACAACGGGATTCGCGCCGACACCAGCTACGAGCAACTGGCTGCGCTGCGTCCCGTCTTTGATCGCACGTACGGCACGGTGACGGCTGGCAATGCGTCGCCCCTCACCGATGGGGCAGCGGCGGTGCTGTTGATGTCCGAGGCACGGGCGAAGGCGCTGGGGTATACGCCGCTCGCGTATATCCGGTCGTATGCGTACGCCGCCGTCGATCCGGCGGAGCAGCTGCTGCAGGCGCCCGTGCTCGCCGCGCCGATTGCGCTCCGCCGCGCGGGGCTCACGCTGGGTGACTGTGACCTCGTGGATATGCACGAGGCGTTCGCTGCACAGGTGCTCAGCAATGTGCAGGGGCTCGCGTCGAAGGGCTGGGCTGCCCGCGCGGGCTTCAGTGAAGCAACCGGTGAGATCGATGAGACCAGACTCAATGTGCTCGGCGGCTCGCTGTCGATCGGGCATCCGTTTGGCGCGACCGGGGCGCGCATTCTGACGACGCTCTGCCATGAACTTGCGCGTCGCGACGGGCAGTTTGGGATGCTCACGGTCTGTGCGGCCGGCGGCATGGGGCACGCGATGATTGTGGAGCGCGCATGAGCGAGCTGGTCGCGGGGACGTCGGGGGCGGGGACGGCGCTGGAGCTGCTGCTCGAGGCGCCCAGCGAGGGGATCACGCTCACGCGCGAGGGTGAGGTGGCCGTGCTCACCTACGACGCCCCGGGCGCTCCGGTCAACACGATCAATTCCCGTGTCGCGCCAGTGTTTGCACACTGTTTTGATCTCGTCGAGGGGAATCCCGCTGTGCGCGCGGTCGTGATCGTGAGCGGGAAAGCGGATTGTTGGATCGCCGGCGCGGATATCGAGGAGCTCCGCGCCGTGACCAGCGCGGCCGACGGGGAAACGTTGTCGCGGGGTGGGCAGGCGCTGCTCAATCGGCTGGCGGCGCTCCGGAAGCCTGTGGTGGCCGCGCTCCATGGCGCGACGCTGGGCGGCGGACTCGAGGTCGCCCTCGCCTGCACGCATCGCATCGCGACCGAGCACCCCAAAACGATCTTGGCGCTCCCGGAAGTACAGCTGGGGCTGATCCCGGGGGCCGGTGGCACCCAGCGGCTGCCGCGGCTCATTGGGCTGCGCGCCGCGCTCGACATGATCCTCACCGGGAAGAATGTCCGCGCGAAGAAGGCGTGGCAGCTGGGGCTGGTCCATGAGCTGGTGCACCCGGCCATCTTGCGCACCGTGGCCATTCAGCGGGCCCGCGAGCTGGGGCGTGGTGCAGCGCCCAGCGTGGCACCACGCATCCCCTCGCGCGATGCGGCGACGCGGCTCCTCGAGGACACCCCCGTGGGACGGCGCGTGATCTTCCAGCAGGCGCGCGCCAGCGTGATGAAGAAGACCGGTGGCAAATACCCTGCGCCACTCGCCGCCCTCGATGTCATCGCGCGCGGCCTCAGCGCCGGCATCAACGAGGGGCTCCGTGCGGAAGCGGCACACTTTGGAACGCTCACGGTATCGCCGGAATCACGCGGCCTCGTGTCGCTCTTCTTCGCCACCACCGCGCTGCGCAAAGACACCGGGCTCGCCGACGGCGAGACGGCCACGCCGCAGGCGGTGACACGGCTCGGGATACTCGGCGCCGGCTTCATGGGCGCCGGTATCGCCACGGTGGCGATACAGGCCGGGACGCTGGTGCGCCTCAAGGATGCCTCACTGGAGCGCGTGGCCGCTGGGCGACGCGCGGTGCGCGACGTGCTCAAGGAACGCCTCAAACGGCGGCAACTCACCCCGCTGCAGTTTCGCGATCAACTGCTGCAGGTCGGTGGTACGGTGGACTACAGCGGCTTTCAGGCCACGCAGTTGGTGATTGAAGCGGTCTTCGAGGACCTCGCCGTCAAGCAGCAGGTGCTGCGCGAGGTCGAAGCGGCCGCGCCGCACGCGATCTTTGCCTCGAACACCAGCACGATCCCCATCAGCGCCATCGCGCAGGGGGCTGCGCGTCCCGAACGCGTCGTGGGGATGCACTTCTTCTCCCCGGTGCACAAGATGCCGCTGCTGGAAGTCATCGTGACGCCGACGACCAGCGCCGAGACGATTGCGACGGTGGTGCAGTACGGCAAGCGGCTCGGGAAGACGGTGATTGTGGTCCGTGATGGTGCCGGCTTTTATGTGAATCGCATTCTGGGGCCGTACCTCACACAGGCGGGGCAGTTGCTCGATGAGGGCGTCAGCATTGAGGCCATCGATGCGGCGCTCACCGACTTCGGTTTTCCGGTGGGCCCGATCACGCTGCTCGACGAAGTCGGTCTCGACATTGCCGGCAAGTCCGGTCCCATCATGGCAGACGCCTTTGGTGCGCGCATGCAGCCGGCCGCCGCGCTCGCCCAGGTGATCGCCAGCGGACGGCTCGGACGCAAAGCGAAGCAGGGGTTCTACCGCTACGATGCGGCCGGCAAGCGGGAGGGGGTCGATGACGCGATCTACACCATGACCGCGCACCCCGGGGCTCGCCGCGTCATGGACGCGACGGAGATTCAGCGACGCACGGTCCTTCCCATGCTGAATGAGGCCGTACGCTGCCTCGAGGATGGGATCATCCGCTCCCCGCGCGATGGGGACATTGGCGCCGTCTTCGGAATTGGCTTCCCGCCATTCCACGGGGGTCCGTTTCGTTACCTCGATGCCATTGGTGCGGCGACAGTGGTGCAGCAGCTCGATGCCCTTGAAGCGCGTTTCCCTGGACGGTTTGCGCCGGCGTCGCGGCTGCGCGACATGGCTGCCCGTGGTGACCGATTTTATCCCCTCGCCTCGACCCCCTGAACGGTATGGCTGATTTGCATCCTCGCATTGCCGAGATTGTGGCGGCGCTGCACGACGCGCACGCGGAAATGCGGGCCTGTCTGGCCGCCATCCCGGCGGCGCATCATGACGCACCGGCCCCCGATGGTCGCTGGTCGATTGCGCAACATATCGAACATCTCGCGATGGTCGACGATGGCGCCGGGCGCGTGCTCTCCAATCTGATCAAGCAGGTGATGGCCGCTGGGGCACAGGAAACCGACGACAGCTCGCTGCTGCAGTCGCTCGACGCATTTCAGCCCTGGACGGTCCGAACGCCGATCAAAGCCCCCCCCATGGTGGAGCCCACCGCTGGCCTCTCGGCGGTCGACGCACTGGAGCGCCTGGAGGCGTGCCGTACGCGCATGATCGGTGCGCTCGAACGTGCCTCCGGCCTCGCACTGAGCACGGTCGCCTATCCACATCCGGTCCTCGGTCCAATCACGGCCTATCAGTGGGGGCTGTTCCCCGCCCATCATCAACGTCGGCATACCACGCAGATCCGCGCGCTGGGCGCCGCGCTCTCCGCATGACCCACATGCCCCGCGTCGTTTCGTCAATCGGCCGCGACGTCATCACCCCCCTGATGCTTGCGGTAGGCCTTGGGCTCACCGCCTGTGCCCCCGCAGTCTCCTCCACGTCGGGGAACAGCACGGCGCCGGCCAGCGCGCTGCCGGTGCCAGCGACGCGCGCAGAACGGACTGGCTATCTCGAGACGTCGTCGCATGCCGATGTGCTGGCGTTCATCGATTCGCTGGTCGCACGCGGGGCACCCATCACGGTGCGCGAGCTGGCGCAGTCGCCAGCAGGGCGAAAACTGCCGCTGCTGATCGCCTCGCGTCCACAGGTCGCGACGCCCGAAGCGGCGCGAAAGCTCGGTCGGCCGATCGTCTATGTACAGGCCAACATTCACGCCGGCGAAGTGGAAGGGAAAGAAGCGATCCTCGCGCTGTTGCGCGATTGGTCGGCGAGTCGTCGCCCCACCGTCCTCGACTCGCTCGTGGTCATCGTCGTGCCGATCTACAATGCCGATGGCAACGAGAAGCTCGCCGATCAGGCGCGGAATCGTGGGGAGCAAAACGGCCC
>JBEIUK010000020.1:0-20558 GCA_040374415.1 Gemmatimonadaceae bacterium
CAACCCATCCAGCCGCGTATACAGGCTCCCATCATTGAGCAGCTTGGCCGCGGTGCCGTTGCCGCTGGTGACCTTGGTCAGGACGCCCTGGACCTGCGTGTTGGTGGTCTTGAGCTCGCGGGAGAGCGCTTCCAATGACGCGGAGGTCGCACGAATGTTGCGGAGGGTGGAGTCGACCTTCACGGAATCGATCGAGGCGATCGCCCGACGAAGCGTTTCCTGCGTCCGCGTGAGCTGCGCCGACTGCTCGGCGGTGACCGCGCTCAGCTGCGCGACCAGCTTTGTCAGATCACGGACAGCGTGCCGCACATCCTGCATGCCGCCTCCTTCCACCAGCTCCCGGCGCGTCGACGCCGTGATGGCGCGGATGTCGGTCGCGATGGAATCGCCCTTCCCCAACAGCTCCGCCGTCCCGGGGGCGTTCTTCCCAATGGGGATGGAGTCGTCCGGGGCCAGATAGGTCTTCACGCCGAGGACGGGGCGGACCGCGATGAGCTGATCGCCAAAGATGCCGTTGGCTTCAACGGTGGCCGTCGATCCCTGCGGAATGCGGTACTGCTGCTGGATCTTCATCCGCACGAGGACCGTGCCGTTGGGGTCCAGGTCGACGTGCTCCACGAATCCGATTTGTACGCCAGCCAAGAGCACCTGCTGCCCCTGCTTGAGGCCAACGCCCCAGGGAAAGCGGCTGTACATCGCGTAGGTCCGCTTCAGGCCGCCGCGCGCGATCCAAATGGTCCCCGTCAGTGTGGAGACCACCGAGATGAGCAACACCAGCCCCACCAGCACTTCGTCACGTTTCTTCATGGGTCAGGAAAGCAGGCCGACACCCGGGGTGTCTGGCTCAGGTCTGAATAAATGGCGCGAAGATGGCGGCCACGACGGCGTCGAGCACCAGGATCGATACCGACGCGATGACCACCGCGAGCGCCGTTGAGCGTCCCACCCCCTCGGCACCCGATTCCGTCACATACCCTTCGTACGAGCAGACAAACGCGATCGCGGCGCCGAAGGAGACGGCCTTGATCAGCGAGTACACCACCTGGAATTCGTTGAAGGCGAGCCGCATGCCGTCCAGGAAATCGGCCGTGCGCACATCGGTGGCCAAAACCAGCGTCAGGAAGGCGCAGCCAATCGCCACCACGTTGGCAATCAGCGTCAGCGCTGGCACCATGATGATCCCCGCAATCAGACGCGGAAGAGCCAGGAAGGCCACGGGGTCGAAGGCGAGCGTTTCCAGCGCATCGATCTGTTCGGTCACGCGCATCGTGCCGATCTCGGCGGTCATGCGCGCGCCCACCCGGCCGGCCAGCACCAGCGCCGTCAGCAAGGGGCCCAGTTCCAGCACGATGCTCTGTCGGGCAATGAACCCCACCACCGACAGCTGAATGCCCGGGAAGAGCTGGTAGCGCGTCTGGAAGGCCGTGACACCACCGAGAAAGGCCGCAACGATCACGGCGAGCGGGACCGACTCGACGCCAATGATCTTCATTTGGCGGATCGTTTCGGGGACCCACGTCGCTGGATCCCGGAGGCCGCGCAGGATATCCCGGGCGAAGTAGACCCGCCGACCGATGGCCGTGAGGATCGCTTCAATGCGGTGCCGGCCGAGCCGGACGAACTGGGCGGCGGGCATCAGGTGCGCACGCGCCGGAGCAGCAGAAGCGCCACGCACCCCACCAAGACATTGGGGAGCCACGCGGCCGGTTCCGCCGGCATCAGTCCTTTGCCACCGATCGCTTTCGTGAGTTGAATCAGCACGAGGAACAATACCGTGGTCGCGAGGCTGATAGCGATCCCATATGCGGCACCACCACGCTGGGAGCTGGTGGCGAGCGGGGCACCAAAGAGTGCGATGATCACGCAGGTGACCGGGATCGCCAGCTTCAGCATGCGTTCCACCTTGAGCTGATTGACGTCCGCCCCGGAGCGCTCCAGCGCCCGAATGAAGCGCGTCAGCTCGCCGAAGCGCATCTCACTGGGTTCGCGGTCCCGCGCACTCAGATCCTGCGGCGTTTCTTTGAGGCGTCGGTCGATCAGCGAGTCAAAGCCGAACGCATGATCGATCGAGTCGTTGGGGACCACATGGAGCTGGGCGCTCTGCAGGCGCCAGCCACGCCGAGCCGTCCAGTCACCGCTGTCGGCAGCGATGATCAGCCCTGGGCGCTTCGTGGAGCCCCGTTCTTCGACTTCGATCTTTTGCAGCCGTCGCTTGTCGACATCGAGCGTGTAGATGCGATAGGAGCGGCCCAGATCGGTGGCGACGGCGAAATTGTAGCGCATCGTTTCCCGCACGGTGCCTTTGCCCGCGAGCAGACTCAGCCGCTTGGCATTGGCCGGCGGGGCGACTTCACTGACGACGAGCCCCAGCCCCATGGCGAAGACCGCCATCGCCAGAATCGGCGCAATGAACCGGTAGAAGCTGATCCCGGAGGCCTTGGCGGCCGTGATCTCGGCGTATCGCGTAAACGTGCCAATGGAGAAGACGGTCGCGAAGAGCACGGCGGCCGGCAACACCATGAACAGCGTGTCTGGAATCCAGTAGAAGTAGCTGAGCGCCACCGCTTCGTAGGTGAGCTTCCGCTCCGTGTATTTGCGCAGGTTATCCACGAGATCGATCACGAACACCAGCACGGGGAAGCCCGCGAGGGTCACGAGAAAAATCCGGAGGAACTCCGACGCGACATACCAGTC
Organism: Gemmatimonadaceae bacterium; assembly: GCA_040374415.1. GTDB lineage: Bacteria > Gemmatimonadota > Gemmatimonadetes > Gemmatimonadales > Gemmatimonadaceae > Gemmatimonas. The sequence continues at coordinate 2,695 of JBEIUK010000020.1, forward strand.
GAGTGGGCTGAGCCAGCGGGCCCGCCCGCGCGGTGCCTTCGTGCTCACGAGCGCACCGCCGATGCCGTGGTGGTTTTCGCGGCGTTCGCGGCTTTGGCCGCCTTCCGAGCGGCCCACCAATCCGAGAGTCCCCCGCCGCGACTGGTGTCCGTCGTGCTCTCCACGCGCCACAGCAACACCAGCCCGGCGAGCGCGAAGATCACATTCGCGATCCACATCGCCACAGACGCCGGGAGCATCCCCTTATCGGCCAGCGCTTCGCCACCCATCAGGCAGATGTAATAGAGCCCGAAGACGACGATGCTCACGCCCAGGGTGACGCCAACGCCACCCCGCGGGAATCGCAGCGCGATCGGCGGGCCAAAGAGTACAAACACCAAGCAGGCGAAGGAGAGCGCGAACTTCTTTTGGATTTCGACGGCCACCCCGTCCACCGTATCGCGCGCTTCCGACAGACGCGCCGTCGCGGCCAGCAGTTCCCCGCGGCTCGCCTCCAGCTGTTCGGCGGGAGATGGCGAGACCACCGTGGGGACCGGTGCCGCGACCGGAGGGGGCGCTGGCACGGTGGTGGACGTGACCGCGGGTGCCGCCGGGACGGTCACCGACGGGACGGTCACGGCACCCGTTGTGGCGGCGCCCGTGGTGGCGGCGCCCGATGGGGCCGCACCGGTGTCCTTTTTCGGGGGAGCTGCGGGTTGGGCCGTGCTGGTCGTGCCCCGTGTGGTGTCTTGCCCAGGCGTCGGGGCGCGGCAGCGGCCCGCGCGGAGGCCGGCAGGAAAATCCCCGGGAGCGTGGTGCAGTAAAAGTCGGCCAATGCATCCCGTAACGGACGAGGCCGCGGGACCGTGATGGTCGTCGTGCCCTTCGCCACCACGCGGCTGGCGTACATGATGTACTCCTGTCGCGCGCGGGCGTACTCCCGGGCAGAGACGGCGTATTTCCGCTGCATTTCGCAGACGGTCATCTCGCGGTCGCCTTTGTAGTTGTCGGCGCGCGACGCTTCGAAGCCCTGCGTAATCCCGCGCACCTGCACCGTCTGTTCCTGGAAGAAGTCGCGCTGGAACCGACGCGGATCGCCCCGCACAAAGGCTTGGGAATGCCCGTGGAAGAGCCGCAGCTGCAGATCCTTGCCGTTGGGGGCGACCAGAAAGAGGCCACTGTCGGCATAGACGGTTTTGCGCTCCGGCCCTCGTGAGAGATCGTAAATCACCACATCCCACATCCGGTTGGACTCGGCGTCACTGCGAGCGACCCGGAGGTAGAACTGCTCCGTCAGCGCATTGAGCACCTGATCGCGCAGGGCGAGCGTCGGCTTGGTCCGCGCGATGTCCTGCTGCAGGATGCGCAGCTTATGGTTCGCACGGGCGAGGATCTGATCGTTGAACCCGACCATCGCGAGCGACAGCAGGAACGCGCACCCCATGACCGGCAGCATGAGCGTCCGCACCCGGATCCCGCTGGCCTTGAAGGCGGTGATCTCATGTTCGGCCGCCATCCGCCCGAAGGCGTACAACGTGGCGACCAGCACGGCCATGGGGAGCGTCATCGCCACCGTGAACGGCAGCGAGAGCACGAAAAACTGCACGATCGCGCGCCAGGGCAGCCCCTTGCCGGCCAGATTGGCCAGCTGCCGTGCCACATACTGCAGCATGAGCAGGGAGGTCAGCGCGCTGAGCGCGAACAGGAGCGGGCCGACGTGCTCACGCACGACGTAGCGGGTCAGGAGCTTCACGACGTAAATTCCGCCGTCACGCGCCGCATTTTCAAGGGCATCAGGGTAAACAATTGATGATCGGTGAGTGATCTGGCTGTGATCGGGCAGGACCGCGACTCCGCATGAGCGTTTTCCCCGGCGGGTTTGGACTCCGCCTGCTCCCCGCCGCGACGTACGCGGCGCTGCTCTGGCTGACCCCTCTGGCCCCGCGGCAGGCCGCGGCGCAGGGGAGCACGCCACCGGCTGGCCCCGTCCTGACTCCCAAACGAGTCCCATCGCCGGACAGTGCCCGTCTGCAGGGCATCGCCGCCCCCACGGACAATCCGCTGGCCGGCCTCGGCATGGCCCTCAATGCCCGGTTGGAGTCGAAGCTGGCCCGCACCCGGAACCTCCGGTGCACCGCCGCCCAGCTCACCCTCCTCAGCAACAGCTGCGCCGGGGCCTTCCAACCCGCCTTTGACTTTCAGTTTTCGCTCCGGACGGCGGGGGTGGTGGCTGAACGGCTGCATCTGAACGTGGACTACGACTCGCAGCGCGAGTTCGACGCCTCCAATGCGATCTCGGTCTTCTACCAAGGGAAGGCCGGAGAGGTCCTGCAAAAGCTCGAAGTCGGCAACGTGAACTTCCCGGCCCCCGTCTCCCGATTTCTCACGGCGGGCATTCCGGCCGGAAACTACGGGATTCAGGCCACCGGTCAGTTTGGCGCGCTGCGGGTGACGTCCATGCTTGCCCAGCAGAAGGGGAATGTCTCCCGCGATAACGTCTTCGTGGTCGGCGAGCGGACGCATCAGGCCACCGAGCGGGCCATTGAGGACATCCAGATCGAGACGCGGCGCTTCTTCTTCACGATTGATCCGCGCCTCCTCCCCGGTTTCCCGAATATCGACCTGCTCAATCGCAGCCAGCTCCTGCAGGCTGCCGCCGCGCTCCCGGACACGCTCCGCCCGACCCGGATCGTGCTCTATCGCCAATTGGTGGGCGCCGCCAATCCGAATCCCCGGGGGCCGCGCCTGTCGGTGCGTGGGGCCCGGAATCCCGCGCCGCAGGTCTACGAAGTGCTCCGCGAGAACATCGACTATGTCCTCGATCCCTCGGGGCTCTGGCTGGCGCTGGTACGGCCATTACAGGCCAACGGCGAGCGGCTCGCGATTGCCTACGAAGTGACGGTCAACGGGACGCCGCAGCGTTATCTCGCCACGGGTGGCACCCCCGACATTGAGGCCACCGACGCCCCCCAGATCGCGAATCTGCTCTGGGAGCCCGAGCTGCAACCGTCCTCCCCCGCCTACTTTCTCCGCGAAATCAAATCCGTCTATCGGCTTGGCGGCGAGGATCTGCAGCGCGAATCGCTCGCACTCCGCGTGGTCACCGGCCTGGGGGGCGATCAAGAGAAGCCCGTCGACCCTTCGCGCGGAGGCACCTATCTGCAACTGTTCGGACTCGCCCAAGCCACCAATCCGAGCGCGCTGGACATTGAAAATCGCGTCTGGCCCCGGCGCTTCGATGCGAATGTGAGTGCGTTGAGTGGCGGTCGCGATCCCCTCCTGCGCGATGCTTTTCTCTTCTTCCCCTCCGTCCAGCCCTTCGCGCGCGCAGGGCTCGCGCAGCCGGTGGGCAATCCCGCCAACGACACCCTCTATCGGTTTCCGAACGAATACCTCTACTCCACCCAGCGCCCGCAGGCGGTTTTTCGACTGATGCTGCAGTATCAGTCGTCGGGTGGCGATGCTCCGTACACCATTCAGCTGAACCGTCAGCAGATCCGGCCGAATTCTGAGCGGCTCACCCGTGAGGGACAGCCGCTGCTGCGCGATCGCGATTATCGGATTGAGTACGAGCTCGGCACGATCACCTTCGTGCGCGGCGACACGCTCTTTCCGCGCCCGCGCCCGGTGACGGTGCGCTACGAAGAGAATCCGCTGTTTGCCACGATTCCCACCACGATGCTGGGGATCACGTCGGCGCTACCCATTCCGCATGGCGAACTCACCTTCACTGCCATCTCGCAGACGCAGCGCTCGGGGTACAACCGCCCCATGCTCGGCTTCGAATCGGCGGGGTCCATCGTGGCGGGAATGACCGGTGCGATGGCCTGGGAGACGCCGCTCCTCAATCGACTCACGTCCCATCTGACGGTCGCGCCCAGCGCCCGGCCGTCGCGGTTGTCGCTGCAGGGTGAGTTCGCGGTGAGTCGTCCGCAGCCGAATGCGGCGGGGCAAGCATATCTCGAGAGCTTCGAAGGGAACGCGGGGCTCGGCGTCGCCTTGGGTGATGCGGCGTGGTATATCAGTTCACGCCCGGCCATCGGCGGTGCGCTCACCGGCCTCGTGGGAGTTGGCACGCTCGCGCTGAATCGCGCGACGGCGCTCGCCTACCAGAACTACGGCCTCGATGCGAATGGCGCGTTCGTGCAGTATCGCATTGATCAGATCGACCCAGCGGTACGCACGGCCGGGTCTGGGCTGCAGGGCGCCGAACCACTCCTCTGGCTGTCGCTCTATCCGCTCCGCGCGGGTGGCCTCATGGGCCGAGATCCTGCGACGGGCACTCGTCGCGCGGCGTGGACGGTCGGCGGCACCTCAGCGATGGGGGCGACACCCACGGGGCGGCGCTGGCGCTCACTACGGACCGTGCTCAATCCCACCGGGGCCGATCTCTCGCGCATTGAAACGCTGGAGTTTTTCGCGCTCGTTCAAGTGGAACCCGCGAAACTCCGACGGAATCCCACCCTCGTTTTTGACGTCGGGGAGATTAGCGAAAACAGTGTGGCGTTCGCTCCCGAAACCCTGACGGTGGCGCCGCCGCTGCGTGCCGGTGTTGCACCCGATTCCACCTGGCGCGGTAAACGACTGGTCGGCTACGACCGTCTCGATTCCGAACGCGATCCCTTCTCGCGGGCGTTCAATGCCGCGATCAACGATACGGGGTTGCCGGGCGATCTGCTCGATTCGCTCACGGTTGTTGATCGCACCGGGGGCACCCCCGTCACGCGCACCGCGACCGGGGTCCCACTCTGTTCGCAGGCGATTGGCACGGTGCAATCGCTGGGAGATACGCGCGCGAATTGCACGGTGCGGAACAGTCGCCTCGATGAGGAAGATCTCGATCAGGACGGACAGCTTAATCTGCCGTCGGCGCTCGCCGAATCGGAGCAGATCCGGCGGTATGCCGTGGATCTGTCCGATCGTCGCAGTTGGACGCGCGTGGGGGGGTGCTTTCGTCAGGCCGATTCCAGTGGCACGACGGTCGTCTCGGATTCCGTCTGCTGGGTGCAGGTGCGCATCAACTGGCGCACACCGCTCGAGCAGCTGAATGCCCCGAACGAACGGCGCATGCGCACGCTCCGCCTCACGATGGTCTCGAACGGGCAGGCGGCCGATGAGGATCTGGTACAAACCGCCATCGCCCGCCTCAATCTCGTGGGCGCCCCGTGGGTCAAGCGATCGGACATGCCACTCAGCGGAGCGGCCGGCGATTCGGCAGCCGTGACGGGCGGGTATGTCGTGGCCAGTCTGATTGGCACGATGGACTCCACGGCGGCGCTGCCGTACACGCCACCGCCCGGTGTGGTCGAATCGCCCGAGAACAAGCAGACGGGCTACGAAAATGTTCGCGTGCAGGTCAACGAACGGGCGCTGCGGCTCCAAACGGGCATTCCTGGCCGCGTCTTCCGTCCCTTCGATCGCGCCGAGGCGTATTTCCGCTTCCCCGAAGGGACGAAGTCGTTCATGGGCTATCGCACGCTCCGGATGTGGATGCGCGGCCGCGGCAACGGCTGGGGCCCCAGTGGGGAACTGAATGGCTTTATCAAGATCGGTCGCGACGAACACAATTTTTACATGTATCGCACGCCTGTGAATGCAGGGCCGACGCAAAGTGCCTGGGATCCGGAAGTCCGGGTCGACCTCACGCGCTTCCAGTCGTTGCGCGCGCAACTCGAAACGAACGTGCTGACCGCCAGTCCCGATTCGTTGGCGTGCACCGGCGTCGATCTGGAGCTACTCCGTCGCTCTGGACTGCCGAGGCAGCAGCTGGGGCGTCGGTATGCCGTCTGTCGGGATGGGTATATCGTGTACAGCGCGGATCCGTTGGTCACTCCGCCGAATCTGGCCGGCGTGCAGGAACTCGCGGTGGGCCTCGTACGCGTTGACAGTGTTGCGCGTGGTGGCACGGCCATCATGGCGAATGACACACTGGAGCTGTGGGTCAATGACATCCGTCTGTCTGACGTGGTTGCCGACATGGGGATGGCCGGTGAACTCGGTCTGTCGGTGAATGCGGGTGATCTGGCCGACCTGCGCCTGGCGGTCAGTCGTCGCGATCCGAATTTCCGCCAGCTCGGGGAAACACCGGGGTTCCTCACCACGAGTGGCGTGACGGTTGGCACGACGGTGCATCTGGAGCGGCTCTTGCCCGAGCGGCTCGGGGTGGTCATGCCGTTGACCGTGGACTACACGGGACAAGCGGTCGACCCGTTCTTTGTTGCGCGCACCGATATCCGGGCCAGTGGGGTCCCCGGGGTGCGAACGCCGCACGATCGTCGATTGAGTTATGCGCTCGCGATGCGTCGGGCCACACCACTGACCTCGGGGTGGTATGCCCCCGTGGTGAATGGACTCTCGCTCACCGGGGCGTGGTCGAGTGGGCAGTCCCAGAGCGCCTTCCAACGCGGCACGGCGACGAATTATCTGCTCGGCTCCTCGCTGGAGGTGCGCACGGAGGCTGCCGGCACCATGCCCCGAGCGTTGCGCGCGATGCTCGATCGGTTGCCGCAATGGATGCGCGAGAGCGAGATGGCGCGGGCCATCGTCGCGGAGGGAGTGCGTGCCCGTCCGTCGGTATTTCGTCTCAGCAGCACGGTCTCCCGCTCGGCGATCGACAATACGAGCTATGGGACGCTCGTCGCGTCGCTCCGCGATTCCGGACAAACGGTGCGTGGGCTCACGCACGCCTGGGTCAATGCGGCGCGGTTGGAGTTCCAGCCGCTGGCCGGGCTGACCGGGAGCATCGATGCGCGGCAGGTGCTCGACCTGCGCGATGTGGCGGCGGTCACCCATGGTACGGACAGCACGGCGCGTCGTGCCGCCGCCGCCCTCGATCGGCTCCAGCTCTTGGGCACTTCGCTGGGACTGGAGCAGGATCGCCTGTTGAGCAGCGGCCTGCGCTTTCAGCCAGTGACCACCGCGTGGCTGCAACCGCGGTTCGATTGGCGCTCCACCTTCCGACTCGGCAAGGATCTCAACGCGCGGACGCTGCTGCGCGACGCGGATAGTCTCGGCGCGTTCCGATTGCCGCAGCGGGCCGGCGCGACCAACAGTCTGGCCACCGGCGCGCAGCTGCAGCTCGGACGCGTGCTGACGGCACTGGCGTCCGATCAGGCGTGGGTGCGCACGCTGGCCGGGATGCTCGCCCCCGCCGATGTGAACTGGCAGCAGGACCTCACCTCCGGCTACGACAACGCCGTCCTGGATCCAGGCATCGGCTATCAGTTTGGTCTTGGCGGTGTGGAGGCCTTCCGCGGAACCCGGTCCGGTCGCTGGGCGACCGCTGCCGGTCGCGTGCAGACGGTCACCACCAGCGGCGCGCTCGTGCTGCCATTGTCTCTCACGCTGCAAACGCGCTTTGAGCGGGGCACCACCGAGACCTGGACGCGGCGCTTCGGCTCGGACGCCCAAACGTTGATCAGTGGCGATCGCCGCACCTATCCGGATCTCTCGCTTCGGTGGGGATGGCGTCCCTCCGGTCGCGCGCAGTCGCTCATCAGCCTGATCTCGGTCAACGGGCGTTACGCACTCACGGAGCAGCACACGATCATGCCGAGTGGGTTGGCGGGGATCGCGGACCGCAGCGCGCAGCGTGCGCGCAGCCAGCCGCTGTCTGGGGCCATCACGTGGGCGGGCTTCGGGAATCTTGTGACCGGTGGCTCCATCGATCACATCCACCGCGAGGATGTGCGACCAGGCTCACTCACCGCCGGGGACACGCGTCGCTTTTCGGTGGACGTCGTGCGGTCGCTGCCGCTGCCGGCGCAGTGGAAGACGCGGACCGGGCTCCTCCGCACCCGCCTGTCGTATCAGTCGGAAGCCACCCTGGCAACGGTGACGGCGGCCCGTGATGGCGTGCCGGTGCCCGCGGCCGTGGGGATGCCCAGCGTGTCGGTGCTTACTGATAACGGCCGCCAAGCGTTCAACGTCAACGCCGATACCGATGTGTCGGAGACGCTGACCTTCAGCCTCACCGGCTCCCACATCCTGAATTTCGACCGGAATCTGAACCGTCGTCTCGCCACGACGGTTTTCAGCGTGATCTTCCAGATGCGCTTTTTCGCCGGCGAGCTGCCGTAGGCGGCAGGGTGCAGGGCCGTGATGGGCGGTGCGGGAAAAGGGTGATGGTCCCTCGCGGGGGGCGTGCTACCCTCTGGCATGCCCACCACCGCTGAACGCCACGCCCTCCTCTTTCTCGCCGCCCTGGCGGTCACCGGCGCCGGCGTGCGCTTCCAGCAGAGCCGGTCGCTCGATCACGTGGTCGCCGACGCGTTCCCCGACGCCCCCCCGCGCCCCCTCGCGGATCGGGCCGTCGCGGATCGGGCCGTCGCAGATCGGGTCGTCGCGGATCGGGCCGTCGCAGATCGCGGTGTCGCCGCCCAGCTCGCCGCCGTGGATTCCGCACGGGCCACCCCTCGGCGGCGGGGCAAACGCACCACGGCACCACGAACCGCACCAGATACCGCCCGCGCGGCTCGCACACCAACCCGACCCCAGGGACCGGTACCGGTCAATTGGGCGACGGCCCAAGAACTGGAGCGCCTCCCAGGGATCGGACCCGCCCTCGCACGGCGTCTGGTGGCGTACCGTGATCGCCACGGTCCATTCCGCACCCTGGACGACCTCCTCGGTGTCCCCGGCATCGGGAAGGCCACGGCCGCCAAACTGGCCCCATCGGTGACGTTTTGAGGCGGGCACAGTCTTTCCTGTTGCGAGGGTCCCGGTACCGGGGTGCCCGCTCCATCCCCCGTTTCTCAGGCTCTGCATTCCGCATGGCAGCACCCGTGGTGCCCTTTCCCATTCGTGCCACCGAACGGCTCGGCGACCTGCTGGTCCGAGACGGGCTGATTACGCGTGAGCAGTTGGGGAAAGCGCTTCAGGAGCAGATGGTCAATCCGGGCCAACGGCTCGGGCTGACCCTCGTGCGCATGGGGGTCATTCCGGAGACCGAGGTGGTCCGGATGCTGGCCCGGCAGCATGGGATGCAAGCGGTGGATCTCGCCAAGTTCGAGGTCGACACCCGCCTGCTCAAGCTGGTCCCCGCCGAATTGGCGTCGAAGCATATCGTCCTGCCCCTGAAGCGCGACGGACGCCAGTTGACTGTCGCGATCGCCGATCCCACAGACCTCGGTGTCATCGACGACCTCAAGTTCATCACGCGCTATGACATCGTCCCCGTGCTGGCGGGCGAGTATTCCATGCGCGCGGCGATCGAGAAGCACTACGAAGCCACCGAAGTGCACATGCAGTCAGTGCTGCATGATATCACCGCGGCCGATGATGACGTCGAGATCCTGGAAAGCCAGGAGGATACGCTCGATCCGTCCCCCCTCGGGATGCAGATCGACGAAGCGCCCGTTGTCAAACTGATCAACGCCATCATGGTGGACGCCGTCCAGAAGGGCGCGTCGGATATCCATTTCGAGTGCTTCGAGCAGGAACTCCGGGTCCGCTACCGCCTCGATGGCGCGCTGGTTGAAGTCATGAAGCCCCCGTTCAAAATGCGAGCGGCGCTGATTTCACGCTTCAAGATCATGGCCTCGCTCAATATCGCCGAGCGCCGAGTCCCACAGGACGGGCGCGTGAAGCTGAAGGTCGGGCAGAAGGTGATCGACTTTCGGGTGAGTTCACTGCCGACGCTCTTCGGTGAGAAGATCGTCCTGCGAATTCTGGACCGGAACAACCTGAACTTCGATCTCGAGAAGTTCGGCTTGGAGCCCCGACCGGAACGCGAACTCACCGAAGCGATCGGGAATCCCTACGGCATGGTGCTCGTCACCGGCCCCACGGGTTCCGGTAAGACGACGACGCTGTATTCCGCGCTCGCCCGCATCAACAACGGCGACCTGAATATCATGACCGCTGAAGATCCGGTGGAGTACAATCTCTACGGGATCAATCAGGTGCAGGTACGTCCGGAAATCGGGATGACCTTCGCGGCCGCGCTCCGGGCGTTCCTGCGACAGGACCCGAATGTCATCATGGTCGGCGAAATGCGTGACTTGGAGACCGGCGGCATCGCCATCAAGGCGGCGCTCACGGGCCATCTCGTGCTCAGCACTCTGCACACGAATTCCGCGCCGGAAACAATCGTACGCTTGCTCGACATGGGGCTGGAACCGTTTAATGTCGCGTCGGCGCTCAATATGATTCTGGCGCAGCGCTTGGTCCGCCGTGTATGCAGCAAGTGCCGAGTGCGCTATACCCCGGATCTGGCGGAACTCGCTGGCGCCAGGGTCACGCCCGAGACCACGCTGCGTGACTTGCGCTTCAACGAGAGCGCCCTGGCGGATGCCAAGGCCAAGGCGGAACCCGATGCGGCCCCGTTCCTCGCCAACCTGTCACTCGAGACGCGGATTGGCGAGCTGCCGTTCTTTAAGGGCCACGGATGCAGCGCCTGTAACAACACCGGGCTGCGTGGTCGTCAGGGGCTCTTTGAGGCGATGAACATCTCGGCGGATCTCAAAAAGCTCATCATGAAGAACGCCGATGTGCAGACCCTGCGGGAAGCCGCGATTCAGGCCGGGATGCTGACCCTGCGTATGGACGGCTGGCTCAAGGTCATGAAGGGACTCACCTCGCTGGATCAGGTGATCCGCGAGACCTCCACGTGATGAGCCTCCTCACGACGGATGGGCTCACGCTGGAAACGCTTCTGGCGGAGATGATTGCCCGAGAGGCGTCAGATCTCCATCTCTCGGTCGGAGATCGTCCACGTCTTCGGATCGACGGCGGCATGGTGGCGTCGCTGACGGATGTCATCCTCACCGCGGAGCAGACGCAGCGGCTCGCCTATTCGGTCCTCACGGACGTCCAGCAGGCGCGCTTCGAGGCGGACGACGAGCTCGATTTCTCCTTTGGGGTCCCTGCGCTATCGCGCTTCCGCGGGAATGTGTTTCGGCAGCGGGGCAGTGTCAGCCTCGCGATCCGACAGATCCCGTTGGTCGTCAAAACCTTTGAGCAGCTGCAGCTCCCCCCGGTCGTGGCGACCTTCGCCGAACGGCCCAGAGGGCTCGTGCTGGTGACCGGTCCCACCGGCTCCGGGAAGAGCACCACGCTGGCCGCGATGATCGATAAGATCAATGCGGAGCGTCGGGCGCACATTCTGACGATTGAAGATCCGATCGAGTTTGTGCACACGCACCGGAACTGCCTGGTGAATCAGCGCGAAGTGGGCACCGATACGCGCAGCTTTGCCACGGCGCTCAAGTATGCGCTGCGGGAAGATCCGGATGTCATTCTCGTGGGGGAAATGCGTGACCTCGAGACCGTCCAGGCCGCGCTCACGATCGCGGAGACCGGCCATCTCGTGCTCGCGACCTTGCACACCAAGAGCGCGGCGGAGGCGATCAACCGGATCATTGATGTCTTCCCCAGTCAGCAGCAGGGACAGATCCGCGCGCAGCTCGCCTTTGTGCTCGAAGGCATCGTTACGCAGATCCTTCTGCCAAAGCGGTCCGGCCGCGGGCGCGCGATGGCGGCAGAAGTGCTCGTGGTGACGCCGGCCATCCGGGCGCTGATCCGCGACGATAAGACGCATCAGATCTATTCGGCGATGCAGGCCGGGAAGAAGTTCGGCATGCAAACGCTGAACGATGCGCTCACAGAGCTGCATCTGTCGGGCACCGTGTCGGCTGATGAATGCCTGCGGGCCACGAGCGATCCCGCCGAGTTTCAGCGGATGGCGGGGCTCCCCTCGGGCGATGCAATGAGTGGTGGGTTCATGGGTGGGGCCGGTCGGCCGTCGGATCGCCCGGCGCCCTCCGCGCTGCGCCGGTAAGCGTCGCCCATGCCAACGTTTTCCTACACGGCACGCACCGCGAATGGCGAGCTGCGCAACGCGGCCGTCGATGCCCCGAGCCGAGATGATGCCGTGGCGATGCTGCGGCGGCAGCGGCTGACCGTCCTGAAGATGGACGAAACACGTACGGTGGTACGTGCGTCGCGCCGTCGAGTGACGACACGGGACGTCGTCGTCTTCACGCGGCAGTTCGCCACGATGATCAACGCAGGATTGCCACTGGTCCAGGTGCTGGACGTGCTCTCCAATCAATCGGAGAATCCGTCGCTGGGGGCGATCGCTCGTGAAGTGATGTTTGACGTGCAATCAGGGAAGACCGTGGCGGACGCGCTGCGCCGCCATCCCAAGGTGTTTTCGGATCTGTATGTGAACCTGGTGGCGGCGGGCGAGTCCGGCGGGATGATGGACGTGATGCTCAATCGATTGGCGGTCTTCCTGGAAAAGAGCGACCTGCTCGCTCGGAAGGTGCGCGGCGCGATGGTGTATCCGGCCGTCATTATGAGCGTGGCCGGGATTTGCGTGGTCATTCTGCTGTGGAAGGTCATCCCGATTTTTGCGGGGATGTTCGCCAGCTCTGGGGCGGAGCTTCCCGGGCCAACGCAGTTTGTCGTGGGATTGTCGCAGCTGCTCATCGGGTACTGGTGGCTGATACTCCTGGTCGGGGCGGTGCTGGCGGTCGGGGGCAAGCAGGTCTACGCGACGCCCGAGGGTCAGTTGGTGATTGATCGGGCCTTGTTGCGCCTGCCGGTACTGGGGGATCTGATCCGGAAGTCGGCGGTCAGCCGCTTCACCCGGACGCTTGGCACGCTGATTGGCTCCGGCGTCAGCATTCTCGAGGGGCTCGAAATCACGGCGCGCACGGCGGGCAACCGGGTGATGCATGACGCGATTCTGCGCAGCCGGACTAGCATTGCCGGTGGCGACACCATTGCGGCGCCCTTGCAGCGGAGCGGGGTCTTTCCGCCCATGGTGACGAGCATGATCGCCGTGGGCGAGCAAACAGGCGGACTCGATGACATGCTCGCCAAGGTGGCCGACTTTTACGACGCCGAAGTCGACGTGTCGGTGAGCACGTTGCTCAGTCTGCTCGAGCCGGTGATGATCGTGCTGCTCGGCGTTGTCGTCGGCGGCATGCTGATCGCGATGTATCTGCCGATCTTCGACATGGTGAACGCGGTGCGGTAAGAGGGGAGCGGCCATGCCGCCTCCGAGGCGCCTGCGTCACCGCGTCACCGCGTCACCGCGTCACCGCGTTAATGCGTCACCGCGTCAGCGCGTGAGCTCCACCCGCCAGAGCCCCGTTGGAATGCCGCGCACCGACCCACCACGCGCTACCAGCGTCATCGGCACCGACGCCTGAAATTCGGCGTCGCGCGTCGCCGGCAGGAGCAGATACGCCGGACGCAACCGGCGCACATCCGCTGGCATCACCTTCGCGAACAGCGTGATCACGCGGTGCCGATACCCGGGCCCCAGCGCCTGATACCCCGCCGGCTCTTCCACCGCATTCAGAATCACGGTCGACGGCAGGGAGTCAATGACCGCCGGCGCAAGACGCGGCACCCCTCGCTGCCGCTCGAGATACGCGATGCCGCCCACCAATTCATACCCCACCGCCAGCCATGTGCTCAACAACGCCACGGCGGTGGCCAAACCAAACAGCACCGAACCGTCCCGGCGCCACAAGACCCCAATCGCCACACACGAGAGCAGCAGCGGATATAGCCCATACCGCGGCACCAGCACACCGCTCTCCCACCAGACGAGCAGGGCACCAACGACCAGCACCCGCCACAGCCGCAACGATGTCTCCTCGCGCGATATGAGCGTCGGTACCAGACAGAGGGCCGGCACCAGCACCGCCGCCACGATCGGGCCCAGTCCGTTTTCGAACCCGGCCACGTAATGCGACTCCACCCACGGATAGCTGAGCCGCTCCCACCATGTCACCGGACCCGGCGCCCCCGCCAACAACCGGTCGAGCGGGATCCCCGGCAGCCCCACCACCGACAGGGGATAGAGCGGATTCCCCAACTCCACGGCATTCCGGACATACCAGTAGCCCATGGTAAGGAGCACCCCCCCACTCACCGCCACCACCTGCCGTCCAATCCGCGACTCGGCCCGCCACGCCGACCAGAGCCACACGATCCCTAACACCACCGCCGGTGGCCCGGCGGAATACTTCGCCCCCAACGCCATCCCCAGCGCGAGTCCGAAGCCCGTCGACAGCAACACACTGGTCGCTCCCGCCCGTACCCACACCAGCAGCAGCCAGGTGGCCAGCAGCAAACAGAGCGCGGTGTAGCTGTCGCTGTAGACCACCACGCTCTGATACGCGAGCACTTGCAACGACGCCGCCGACAGCGCCGAGAGTTGCGCCAGCACCTTTGACAGCCCGACCACGCGCGCGATGCGATATACCATCCACACCGCGGCGACGGCGCTCCCGAGCGACAGCAGAAACGCCAGCCGGTCCGTCCCCAGCGACAGCGTCCATCGCACTAGCAACTCAAAGTTGCCGGGATAAAAGCGCACCGCCTCGGCGGCATCGCCACGCTCGAGCGACTGCGTCGCAAGCCACCGCGCCGGGACCGCGAGATGATCGCTGAACGAGTCAAAGCCCTGTACCCCGGACAACCCGTTCAGCAGCACCATCATGCCGTAGAGCCCCACCAGCACGAAGGCCACGCGCATCCACCACGGGGTGCGCTCTGGCGTATGAGACGGGCGGGTTGGCGCCGGTGGCGTCGTGCGCATGCTGCGACTCCAGCGCCACACCCCGAGTACCAGCAACAACTGCTGCAGGACGATCCCCACATTGGTGATCCGGCCCTGGCCGTCGGGCCAGCCGACCACCGCCAGTAACAGCGTCGGGACGACGGTGGCGGCCATCCCAAACGCCCAGCCCAAGGGCGCGGCGCTCTCATGGCCACGCAGTCGCCGAGCCACGAGCCATCCGACGGCGATAGACGATCCCAACCAAAGCAGGGTCGTGATCACCGCGTCCGGTGCAGGAGAGAGCGCAGGCGGCAGCACGGTCAGGCGCCCGGCCCCAATCGTCTCGCGCAAAATGACGTCGAGATACGACCACTGCCGCTGGAGCGAGGCCACCGCCTCACTCGACCGCCAGTAGACGAGTAGGCTACACCAGGAGGCCAGCCCAACGAGCAGGGCGCGACGGGTGCCGCCAAGCACCGGCCGCAGCAGGGGCGGCACGGGCATACTTAAAACTCGACGAAGGTCGACAGTCCCAACGCGTGGCGATGGTAGACGTCGATCTTCCGCTCAAAGTCGTAGCGGAGTCCCACGCCAGTGCGTGCCGTGACCCACTTCGTCCAGAAGGCCGATGCGGACCAGCTGCGGAAGCGGGCGTCAAAGGGGGTGGCGCTCAGCACCTGATAGGCTTCATTGCCGGCGCCGGCCCCGAGGCCAAACCACGACGCGCCCTGCGCGCCCCACTGCGCCCCCGCCTGCCATGAGCTGGACTTGGCACCGCTCGCGCGGTCGGTGTTCAGGCGCACGGTCCCCGTGTAGATGCCGCGCCCGCGATAGTACATCGAGCCCACCGACAGGATCTGTCCCCCCGACCGTGGATCGGTGTATCGCAGATCGGTGATGCCGGCCGACAGGAGGAGCCCCTGTACGCCAGGCACGGCCGCGTGCAGGCTCGCATCGGCGCGCATCTTCGGGAAGAGCACCGTGCCCCGGTCCGGTGCGGCGCCATACCCCACGATCGAGTACAGCCACTTCGTCAGCACGATGTACGACCCCACCCCCACGATTTGCTGCTGCCCTTCCGGGCGAGCCTGCATGCCGATACTCGCGAAGGGGCTGAAGCGGCTGCCGCTGTAGAGCAGCCGCAGGTCGCCCCCCCGCCAGATCCCAAAGCCCTGATCGGCCGAGCTCGTGTAGCCGCTGAGCTGGAGATTCCAAGGAGTGCGCTGCGGAACAGGGGTGGCCCCGGGGGCCGGTACACCGGCGCCACCAGCGGGGAGCGCCTGTGCGCCCAGCGTCGACAGCGGGCCCAACATCGCCCACACACTACAGGCGGAGAGGGCATGGCGCAGCGCGCGGCGTCGCGGCGATGAGGGGGATGCAAACAAAGCGGGCATATCTAAGGGAATATCGGCAGCAGGACTGGCTCACTGCAGACGCTGGGAAGCGCGTCGCGTCACGCCCTCGCGTCACGCCTCGGCCGGCCAGCGCGCCCTGAGCGGCCCCGCTGCCTCGCGCCAACCGCCGCTCAGGGGACGATCGTTGGGGGTCCCGCCAGCGCCTTCACCATGGCTTCCCAGAACGCCACGCCGTCGTGGAAGGCCTTCACCCCGACGCGCTCCTCCTGCCCATGCTCCCGACTCGGCTCCCCCTGCTCAAAGAATATCGACGACACCGCGTAGGTCGGGATCCCGGCATTGCGGGTAAAGAGCCCATCCGTCGCGCCGGCGGACATCTCCGGCACCACCACGGCCCCGGGGAAGCGGGCCGTGGTCAATCGCTCGACCACTCCCATGACATCGGCCCGGAGCGGTGAGGCCGGGCTCGGGGTCACCACCCCCTCCTGCGCGACGGTGACCCCGGCGCCGAGCGCGGATCGCAGCACCGCCAGCACCGAATCGGCGGGATCGGCCGGGAGCATCCGACAATTGATCAGCGCCGACGCCCGCTGTGGCAGCGCATTCTCGGCATGGCCGCCATCGAGCAGCGTCGCCACGCAGGTCGTCCGCATGATCGAATTCCAGTACGGATTCCGCGCCGCCAGCTGCTCCGCTGCCACCAGATCGGTGGGCTGCGCCGCCGCGGCGCGCATCAGCGCCGCCACCTCCGGCGTTTGCGTCGCGGCACTCTGCGCGAAGTAGCCGCGCACGACTTCGTTCACGCGAATCGAGAAGCGATGGGCGCGAAAGCGCGAGAGCGCATCAGCCAGATCGTAAATCGCGTGATCGGCGCGCGGCACGGAGCTGTGGCCGCCTGGGTTGGTCGCCACGACGCGGAAGTTCGCAAAGACTTTTTCCGCCGCTTGCACCGCATTGGAGACCGGCTTCCCGTGATCGAGCGCGCCGCCCCCCGCATCGGTGTTGAGCGCATATTCCGCATCCCGCAGCATCGGGACATGGGCCAGCAACCACGCCATCGAGGCGCCATTCGTTTCTTCGTCGGCGGTGAGCACGGTGATCACGTCCCGGTCGGGGACCCACCGCTCCCGCTTCCATCGGACGAGATTGGTGACGAGTGTGGCAACCCCCGCCTTGTTGTCCGAGGTGCCGCGCCCGTAATACCACCCGTCGCGCTCCAGCATGACGAACGGATCAAAGGGCCAGTCGCTCCGCCGTGCCGCCACGACATCCATGTGGGCCATGAGCAGGATCGGCTTCCGTCCCGACGCGCGACCACGCAGCCGGACCACCACCGCCATGAGTTCCGGCGAAGGCCCTCGCAGCTGCACATCACCAGCGGCATACCCCGCCGCACGCAGCCGTGCCGCGACGCGTGTTGCGAGTTGATGCACGCCCTTCGTACCGCTCGTGGAGTTGATGTTGATCACCTCCCGCAGGATCTCGCGCGCCTCCTGCTGGGCGTCTCGCACCGGGCGCTGGGCGTACGAGGTCGTCGCGAACAGGGCCACTGAGAGGGTGGCCGCCAGCACGGCGGCCCGCGCCGCCGTCCGCGCCGCCGTCCGCGCCGCCGTCCGCGCCATGCGCATCGCAGTCCGTGGCATCAGGCGGCCGGTTTGGTCGCGCGCACAAACGCCGCCATGAACTTCCCCTCCATGGCCTCGAGATGCGCCGAGACATCGAGCCCCGCCTCCTCCAGAAACTGGCGGGCATCCTCGCTGCGATACACGCGCGTCGGCTCAATGTCGATATCGACAAAGCCCGCCTCGGCGAGCAATCGCCGGAACTCTGATTCTTCGAGGGCGCCGGCGACGCATCCCACCCACAGCTCCACGTTGCGTTTCACCTCCGCGGGGACCTCGCCGCGCTCGCGTTCTCGGCGGGCGACTTCTCCCGATCCACCGATTCGTGCCTCGCGAACAATTCCGCGCTCAGCGGGGTCCGCGATCACTCGATCCCGGCCGAAGGCG
>JBEIUK010000302.1:0-2655 GCA_040374415.1 Gemmatimonadaceae bacterium
ATCCCCCAGACGGCGGTGGCCAGTCGCGAGACGCCCAGGAAGTGTTCGTCACTCGCCTCCGGACGCAGCCACCGGCGATAGAAATCAATGACCGTGGCCGTGGAGAGCGAGCTGAGTTCGGCGGAGATTGCCGACATCGCGGCGCCGAGGACGGCGGCGATGAAGAGTCCGGCGAGGCCGATCGGCAGGTAGTCGAGCACGAAGCGCGGAATGAGATAATTCACGTCGCGTGAAGGCTGACCGGTGACGCGCCCGGCGGCGGCGAGGGCTTCGGTCCGTACGGCGTCGACGTCATTCTGGCGCCACTTGAAAGTGATCGCCTCGGCGCGGCGCCCCATCGCGTCGGTCGTGCTGGTCATGCGGGTGGCCTGCGTGCTTCGGCGCGTGATCGCGGTGTCGTAGCGCGCCTGCAGCGAGGCATAGGTGGCGGGCTCCCGCGCGCGCAGCAGCGCGTCGTGCTGCGGATTCAGCAGTAGCGGAGCCGGCTGGAACAGGAAGAAGAGGTAGACGAGGACGCCCACCAGCAGGACGAGCGCCTGCAGCGGGATCTTCCAGTAGGCGCTGATCAGGAGCGAGCTGCGCGCGTCGTCCACCGTGGGGGCGGCCAGGTAGCGCTGCACCTGGCTCTGATCGGTGCCGAAGTACGACAGCATCAGGAAGGTCCCGCCCAGAATGCCGGACCAGAACGTGTAGGTCTTCGTGAGATCGAATGAGAAATCGAAGACCTGCAGGCGGCCGGCGGCGCCTGCAATGCGCAGCGCGTCATCGACAGGCATAGGCAGACGCACCACCAGCACGATCACCATCGCCACGAGGGCCGTGACGACAATCACCATCTGCTTGACATCGGCCCAAGCGACGGCGCGGACGCCCCCCAAGACCGTATAGGCGATGGTGGGGACCCCAATGAGCGCCACGGACCACGCGAGCGGCCAGCCGAAGATGGCGGAAAAGACCACGGCGGGGGCGGCCAGAATGGTGCTGCAGGACATCCCGCGCGACAGCAAAAAGAGCAGACTTGTCAGGGAGCGCGTCTTCGCGTCGAAGCGACGTTCGAGATACTCGTAGGCCGTGTAGACCCGGGCGCCGTGGAGGAACGGCACGAGGGTGACCCCGAGGATGACCATCGCGATCGGCAGCCCGAAGTAGAACTGCACAAACTTGAGGCCGTCGGTGGCCCCCTGTCCGGTGGTGCCAATCAGGGTGACGGCGGAGAGCTGGGTGGCCATCACGGAGAGCCCCACCGCCCACCAAGGAAGGCTGCGGCCGGCGAGGAAGTAGCCTTCGAGGTTCGAGGTGCCGCGGGACCGTCGCAGCCCGTCCACGACGAGCCAGGTGAGGTACGCAGCGACCACAAGCCAATTGATCCAATGCATGGCGGTCCCGGGCGTGGTGATCAGGGTGCGTAGCGAGTCTGTAGCAGCCACAGCAGTCCCAACGTCACCGCCTGAATGGCCAGGACGCGCCAGAGTGTAGTTCGGACGGGGGGGGTCATGCCGATAAAGTACTACCGGAACACACACTCGGGACCGCTGGGCCAGTTTGACCCTTCTGCCGGTGTGGGGTAGCATTGAGACATGGCCCCTTCAGTGATTCATGATGTCAACAATGCGCTCAACACGATTCTGTCGGCGGCGTTCCTGATCGACCATCACGCGGACGATCCGGACGCGGTGCGTCACTATGCGGAGCGTGTCCGGGTGGCGGCGGAGCAGGGGGCGGAGCTGGTGCGCGCCTTATCGGGGACGACGGCGCTCCCCCGTGGGCCGGTGATGACGTCGATGGGCGATGGGATCCGACCGTCGCAACGGGTGTTGGTGGTGGAGGATGTGCCGGAGGTGGCCGAAGTGGTGCGCCGTCTGTTGCATCGCGCCGGGCATCAAGTGACCTGTGTCGGCAGCTGTGCGGATGCGCGCGTGAGCCTGCTCACGCCCCCGCCGGCTCCGTATGACCTGCTGCTGACGGATGTGGGGCTCCCGGATGGGAGTGGATGGGAGCTCGCGGCGGTCGCGCGGGCGCAGTGGCCAGGGCTTCGCATTGGCGTCGTGACCGGTGCGGATGTCACGGACGATCCACCCGCCGGGAGCCACGTCGACTTTATTGTTCGGAAGCCGCTGACCTCAGCGGATCTGTTGGTTCACATGGCGGGTGAGGCACTCCCCGCCGCTTCTTGATGCCCCTATGACTGCTCTTCCCACGACGATCCGGGTGTTGGTCGCCGATGACAATGCGCTTGAACGCACCACCATGGTGGACGTGCTGACGGTACTCGGGCACATGGTGGTCGCCGAAGTCGCGACGGGTGCCGATGCCATCACCTCCGCCCAGCAGCTGACCCCTGATGCCGTTCTGCTGGATGTGCACATGCCCGGTGCCTCCGGTGTCGAGGCGGCGGTGCAGATCGCGCAGGCGCTCCCCGGGACGGCGGTGGTGCTGATCACCGGCGATCACACCTTGACGCTTTCGGCGGAGGATGTGATGCAGAGCACCGCCGTGGCGCTGCTCGCGAAGCCCGCCCCACCGGCGACGCTCGATGCGACGCTCCGGATGGCGGTGATGCGGGCACAGGAGCTGCTGTCCGCACGACGCGAAGCGGCGGAAGCCAAGGAGCAGCTGGAGAACCGCAAGCTCATTGAGCGGGCCAAGGGGATCCTG
>JBEIUK010000159.1:0-6887 GCA_040374415.1 Gemmatimonadaceae bacterium
CAATCGCAAACCCGGACTCGTTGACGTCGCTCACCCCTGAGTGCGTGTGCGGATCGATGAGCCCCGGTGTGACATGCTTGCCCGTGGCATCAATCACCGTGGCGCCAGCGGGGGCGGCGAGCTTCTGCCCGACCTTCACCACCTTGCCCGCTTGCACCAGCAGATCGGCATTCTCGAGACGCCCCTGCAATCCCTGCGTCCACACGGTGGCGTTGCGCACGAGCATCGACGCCGGCTGCACCGGCGCTGCGGTGCGCCCGAACTCCATCGCTGGCCGGATGAACGGCAGATCAATGACCGGGACCTTTGCCGCTACCGCCCCGCGGGCCGGGCCGACGTAGGTCTCAGTGCGCGTCCCGCGATACTTCGCGTCGGTGCCATTCGGCAGCGACAGCCAGCCAAAGAACTCGGCGTCTCGCACGGAACCCGCCAGCAGCATCGTTCCGTCCATCTCGAACGGCTCGCCGGCAAAGGTCGCTTCCAGACGCCCCGTCTCTGCAATGATGCGAACTGCGCCGAGCGGTACCGGGCGGCTCCCCGGCACTTCGACCGTGCCACGAATACGATTGAGTGGGCCTTCCAGCCGCAGCGTCGCGGCCTTGAAGGTCCCAGCATCCTCCGACGTGATCGTCCAGACACCGCGCGGGTCGACCTGTGGTGGACGGGTCACGGCGTACGCCTTCCCCTTCACCCAGACATCACGCACGGTGGCGTCTTCGGTGAACAGGTTGCCATCGGTGATGACCAAATTCGCGACCTTCCCGACGGCAATGGTGCCGTGCGTCTTTTCAATGCCCAGCCACGCCGCCGGCACGGTGGTCAGCGCCGCCAGCGCCTTGTCGGCCGGGAGGCCGCGCGCGACGGCGGTGCGCAGGTTGGGGAGGAACTGCGTCAGCGACGACAGGCCATCGGCCGTGATGGCAAAGGGCACACCCGCCGCCGCCAGCTTGGCCGGATTCGTCGGCGCCAGATACCAGTGGCGAAGGTCGGCGAGCGATGCGTTGCTCGCCGCTTCCGGGCTCGACACATTCGGCGCGTCCGGGAAGGCGAGCGGAATCACGAGCGGCTGCGTGCGTCCCTTGAGGACGTCCACCAGCCGGTATTCCTGGCCGCTGCCGCGGAACCACGGCATGAGCTTGTAATCCGTGGCCAGCTTGTACGCGCGCAGGTACTCCTCTTCGGTTCGCGTCTCAAAGAGCACCGGCTGCTTCCCCTGCACGGCCTTGCCGAGCGCCGCGAGCGCTTCGCTCGTTTCCGGCGGCAGCATGGAGCGGCCACTCGTTTCGTATGCGCCCCAGGCGCGGATGTACCACTCGGCGTCCATGAACGTCTGCTTCATCAGCGCGACGGTGCCCATGGAGGAGTTCGGGTACATGCCGCCGAGCGCGAACGAACGCTGGAAGCCGATGGTTTGCGCGAGGTCCGGGCGCAGGACGCGTTCGCGCTGCCCTTCGTCGCCGAGGTTCACGACGGACGCGGTGCCGCGGAAGATCCCCTGACGCGGGACGGCGAGCGCCGTGCCAAAGCCGAGGGAGCGCAGCGCCACGCGACGCGTGGTGTCGTCCTTGATGTTCGCGGTGGTGCTGAACCAGGCCCGCACCTGCGGATTCCAATGCGTCGGGCCCACGTCACCGCCCTGCGGCGGCGTATCGCCCCCGAGGTCGGCGGAGGCGTCGATGAAGCCCGGGTAGATCGTGAGACCCTTGAGGTCCCAGACGCGGGCGCCTGCGGGCGGGGTCATCCCAGCGCCGACGGCGGTGATGAGGCCGTTGCGCACGACGATCGTGGCGTTGGTCAGGACCTGACCGGGGCCCGTGACAACCCGCGCGCCGACGAGGGCATGGTAGCCCGTCGAATTGTCGCGCAGACCGGCAATGGGCTGCGTGCTGGATGACTGTTGGGCCTCGAGCGAGCCGGCCGCAACGGCGGCAAGGCTGAGGAGGAGACGGCGAAACACTCTCACGAAGGGCTCCCGGGGACGGCCACGATCGGCCGTCGATGATGGAGGGGACAGGCGCCGCTGCGGCCCACCGGATTCGGAGGGCGCCGCAGCTCGGCGCGTCATATCATCGCACCTGCAGAGGGCCGGGGCAAATCCCCGCACTCACCCCCGCCGACACCGCTCCGAGCAGTATTTGACCTGGGCCCAGTCCCGCTCCCACTTCTTCCGCCAGGTGAACGGCTTCCCGCAGGTGAGGCAGACTTTGCTCTCCCGCTCGGAGGGCGGGCGGGACCGGTTGGGACGCTTGGAGGGCATATCCCCCCGAACAAAGGGCGCGTCCCCGGGGTTCCGGAGGCACGCGACCGCCTGCCATTGACACGAACTTCGTGGAACACGAAATTCGTGTCATGAAGAACGTGACCGTGACGCTCGAAGACGACGTCGCCCGATGGGCCCGGATTCGGGCGGCGGAGCTGGACGTCAGCCTCTCCCGGATGCTCGGCGAGCTGCTCCGCGAGCAGATGGCGCGCCAGCTCACCTACCAGACGGAAATGCGCCAATACCTGATCCGCGAACCGCGCCTGATCAGCAGCGCCACCACGTCGTATCCCACCAGAGACGAGCTGCATGACCGCCCCGGTCTTCGTTGATACCAACGTCCTGGTCTACGCCATCGACCTGACCGCCGGGGCACGACAGGTGGCGGCTCGGCGGTGGATGGACGCGCTGTGGGCACAGCAGACGGGGAGACTGAGTGTGCAGGTGCTGCAGGAGTTCTACGTCACCGTCACCCGGAAGCTGCGCCCCGGGTTGTCGCCAACGGATGCCCAACGCGAGGTCCGATCCTTCCTCCCCTGGTCCCCCGTCGAGATCTCCCCTGCCATCCTGGAGCGGGGCTGGTACGTGGAAACGCGCTATCAGCTCTCCTGGTGGGACGCCCTGATTGTCGCGAGCGCCCAGATCGCTGGCTGTCGCACGCTCCTCACCGAAGACATGCAGGATGGACAACAGTTTGACGGCCTGGTGGTGCGGAGCCCTTTCACCAGCACCCCCGACGATCTGATGCCCCCCCGATCGGAGCGGTAGCCCGCACGAGCCTAGCCAGCACCCGCCCCGGGCCGTAGCATCTCAGTGCTGTGTTTCCTTCCCGATCCTGAAGCCCTCCGCAGGAGCCCTGCCCATGCGTCGTCCGCTGCTCGCTGGCCTCTCCCTCGCCCTCGTGGCGCTGACCGCTGTTGCCCCCGCCCACGCGCAGGCCCCCAAGGCTAAGGCCGGGGAACCGCTGGTCGAATTCGAAATGATGACCTGGCCCGAAGTCAAAGCGGCCATGGACGCCGGCAAGACCACGGCGCTCTTCTACACTGGCGGCACTGAACAGCGCGGCCCGCAGAATGTGAATGGCGGCCACAATCTCATGGGGCGCGCCACGGTCAAGGAAATCGCCCTCCGCCTCGGCAACGCCATCGCGATGCCGGTGCTCCCGTACACGCCGAACAATGCCAGCGCCCAGCTCCCCGGGACGATCGGCCTGACCCCGGAATTGCTCAGCGCGATTCTGGAGCGCATCGCCGAACAGGCGATCGCGACCGGCTTCAAGACCGTCATCCTGATGGGCGATCATGGCGGTGGCCAGCCGAACGCCTACAAGTCGGTGGCCGACAAGCTCGAGGCCAAGTACGCCGCGCAGGGGATCCACGTCTACTTCTGCGACGAGGTGTACGCCAAGGCGCAGGGCGACTTCGACAAGTGGCTCGCCGATAACGGCTACCCGGTCAGCTCACACGCCGGCATCCCCGACACGTCGGAAATGCTCTACCTCGGGGGCCAGGCCTGGACGCGGGAAGAGCTGATCCCAACGGCGGTCGGTGACCCGGTCATGGAACGCGGCGCCCCGCGCGATCCGAACGCCAAGCGGCTGAACAACGGCATCACCGGCGACGCGCGCCGCTCCAGCCGCGAACTCGGCAAGCGGGCTTTCGAAAACAAGGTCGAATACGCCGTCCGGCAGATCAAGCAGCTGACCGGCAAGTAAGCCGGTCCACCATCAGCGGGCGGCCGTGAGGATCCCCGGCCGCACGCTGATAAAGCCGTCGTAGCGCCACGACATGCGCCCCCGGTCGCGCACCCGGCGCCAGAGCTCGGAAAACGAATAGGCCTGCGACGTGACCGCGCCGGGCGCATTCGTCCGGAAACGCGTCGCATACCAGAGCCGGATCTCCTGCGGCTTCTCCCCCCGCTCAATCCGGACCAGCGCCAGCCACATCGCGCTCGTCGGGGCACACCCCGTTGGGGTCTCCCCACTCACGGACGCCGACGCAGCCGCCTCGGTCGGCGGGAGACAGGGGAGACTGTCGCTGGCAGCCGCCACAGGCCACCCAGCCACATCGCGCAGCGTTTTGGTCGCAAAGCGCACCGGACGTCCGGTAAAGAGCTCAATCGCCTGCTGCGTCTCTGCGCGCCCAAAGCTGCGATACGGATACGCCGAGATGGAGAGTCCACCGGGACGATCCTGCTCCACAATCCGATGCAGCGCCTGCTCCACCAGCTCGTCCACCTCAGGGAGTGTCCAGGCCACTGAGACGTCAGTGGGGGTGCGGGTCGAGGCCTTGGGCGTACGCTGACCCGCGGGTGGCTGCGTCTGGGCTTCCAACGGCCACGTTCCAGCCACGGCGCCGAGGAGCACGCCGACCCACACGATGGCACGCCGGCGCTGGGCCATGATCAGGCCGAATCCGTCGGGGCAGCCAGTAGCTCCGCCAACTCCGGGAAGCCTCGGACCCGTGCGAGATCGGCAGCGGTCTCACCGGCATCGGTGCGCGCCAATGGATCGGCACCGCGACCAATCAACAGCTCACAGAGCGCCTGATCTCCGCGGGACGCCGCCAGATGAATGGGCTGCACCGCCCCCTCCGCCCGCGCGCTGACATCGGCCCCCGCAAAGATGAGCCGGCGCACCAACGTCTGATTCGTCGAGCCGGCCAGTGCCGAATGCAACGGCGTGTTGCGCATCGCATTGGTGGAGAGCGCATCCAAGGGGGCGCTGTTGTCGATGAGATACGCGGCGCACGGATCCCGGCCAAAGAAGGCGGCCAGATGCAGCGGGGTCCATCCATCCCCGCTCCGCCAGGAGATCAGATCGGCATCGCGATCGAGCGCGTCATTCAGCGCCGTGAAATCCCCAAGGGCCGCCGCCTCACAGGCATCATACGGCCGATCCCCCCGCAGCAGCGGCGCCAGTGCCGTCGCGCCTACATAACAGGCGTAGAGCACCAGCGACTCGCCGCTCGGTCCGGCATGTTGCCGAACCCAGGGATCCGCCGACATCCAGGCCTGCACGGCCGCACTGTCCTGCGCCTGAATGGCGGAGAGCAGGGGCTCAGCTGCGCGCGGACGCGCCATGTGCCGAACAGTGTGCCAGAACCACCCGGGTTACTCCATCGCGAATTCGCGCGCGAATGCCACGTCGAACGAAAAGGTCTTGGCCTTGGTCCGACTTTCCATCATATCCGCCACCCGCACCAACCGCGCCGGAATCGCCATGATCTTCTCCTGCGCGATCCGTCCCATCTCATTGAGCCCGCCCAGCGTGTCGATCGCCCAGAACTTGATGAGATCCTCAACGATGCGGATGTAGTCGCGCGGTCCGTAAATCCCGGCGCGCCGAATGACATCGGCCATCTCGCGGAAATGCGGCATCGCGACCCCGGGCATTTCAATCGACGGCATCAGGATCGCGGCGGAGTGCAGCGCGTTGTTGGGGTCGCGCTGCAGCACCCGCTGGAAGATCTCGCGATAGAAGACGTAATGGCGCGCCTCTTCCTTGGCCACATTCGCGAGGACGGTGCCAATCAGCGGCTCATACTCGCCGGCCAGTCGCCCGGTATTGGCGTGACTCACCTGCGTGGCCCGCTCCTGCAGCGATGTATAGACGAAGACCCGATAGGGATCCCGATCCCATGCCGGTGCAAAGCCCGCGCGCATGTACTCAAATTGCATGCGCTCCAGCACCGGGTTATCGAGAATCCGGCTGTCGTGCACGTAGTCGTGGAGGACCGCGCCATGCCGGTCCTCTTCGGCCGTCCACAGATTCGTCCACTTGTGCCAGAACGACTCATTGCCGAGATACACCGCGAGAATCCGGTGGAAGTGCGGCAAGCCCTCTTCCGTCAGCAAATTGAGCGCCAGCGCGACGCGCAGCGGCAGACTGATCCCCTTGGCCCGATCGCGCAGCGTCGACACATACACATCCGGATCGGTGTCCGGGGCGGGCGCGAGCAGCTCACTGGGATACCACAGGATGCGTTTCGACTCATGCACCTGCATGAGCTCATCGACATCGGCTTCCAGGTCCGCCAGCACTTCGACCTTGGCGAGAATCTCTTCGGTCGGGATATACATTCGTCTAAGCTGCGAGGGGTCTCGCCGCGCCGGACATGGCGGGGCCGAGGATCAAAAGATACCCCAAATATGATTGGACCGTGAGTTAGGACCGCTGGACCGATACGAAGCCCCTGTGTCGCTCGTGTTCGTTGACCATCACCCGGAGCGTTGATCCATGTCCCGTCCGTCGATCGATTCCCGTGCCGAGCCCGCTGAGTCGCTCTCCCGCCGCGCGTTGATCCAGCACGGGGTGGGGGCCGGTCTCGCCCTCGCGCTCGCCCCCATGGCTCGGCTGGCCGCCCTCCCGGCCCCCTTCGGGACGGCGGCGGCTTCCGCGGCGGCCTCCGCGGCGGCCTCCGCGGCGGCCCCCGGGGCGCTCATCCTGCGGACGATCCCTTCCAGTGGGGAGAAGCTTCCCGCCATCGGGATCGGTACCGCCCGGCGCTACGATGTGACCACGGCCGAGGAGAAGGCGCCGCTGCTGGAGACGCTGCGGCTCTTCCCGACGCTCGGGGGGAAGGTCATCGATACCGCGCCCAGCTACGGGCAGGCGGAGCCGGTGACG
>JBEIUK010000312.1:0-2444 GCA_040374415.1 Gemmatimonadaceae bacterium
ATGGCAGAAGCATACGGCAGGCGGTAGCATTGGGCCATGCGTCCCTTCCACGAATTACCGTCGCGCCCATGGACCATGCGCGCGCTCGCCGCCGGGCTGCTGTGCCTGGGCACGCTGCTGCCGCATGGGGTGGCCGCCCAACGGCCCCTGCTGATCCGACAGGCGCAGCTGATTGATGGCACCGGCGCGCCACGGCGCGTGGGATCGGTGCGTGTCGTCGGCGATCGGATCGTGGCCGTTGGCGCCGTCCGCGCTGAGCCCGGGGATTCGGTGATCGATGCGCACGGGCTGGTGCTGGCCCCCGGGTTTATCGATTCGCACAGCCATCATGGCAGCGAGCTGTTCCGCCCGGATTCCCTTCGCCGCGCTGGCCTCGCGATGGTGAGTCAGGGGGTCACCACCATTGTCGTGGGACAGGACGGCAGTGGCATGGGGCTCCGCGCGCGCTTCGACACGCTCACGACACGACCGGTCGCGGTGAATGTCGCGTCGTACGTCGGACATGGCTCCGTGCGCCGCGTCGTGCTGGGCCCGAATTTCGCCCGCGCGGCAACGGCGGCGGAGCAGGCGCGGATGGCAGCAATCGTCCGCGACGAAATGGCCGCCGGCGCGCTCGGGCTCTCCACGGGCCTTGAGTACGATCCGGGGATCTACGCCACACCGGACGAAGTCCTCACCCTCGCGAAGCTGGTCGCCAAGGTGGGTGGCCGATACATCAGCCATATCCGGAGTGAAGATCGCGACTTCTGGCCCGCACTCCGCGAGGTCATCACGATCGGCCGAGTGACGGGGATGCCGGTGCAGGTCTCGCACATCAAGCTCGGGATGCGCGATCTCTGGGGGCAGGCGTCGCGCGTGCTGGCTACGCTCAATGAGGCCCGCCGCGCTGGGATTCGCATCACGGCCGACATCTATCCCTACCTCTACTGGCACTCCAACCTCGGCGTGTTCTATCCGCGGCGCAATTTCGCAGACAGCGCGGAGACGGCGTTCATTTTGGCGCATGTGAGCGGCGCGGAGGACATCATCCTCAGTGAGCCCGATGGCCATCCGGAGCATCGGGGACAGACGGTGGCGCAGCTTGCCGCCGCCCGTGGGCAATCGCCTGTGCGTACGATGCTGTCGCTGCTCGCGGAGCCGGGTGGGCGTGACTACGGTGTCGTTGCCAAAGGGATGGATGCGCGCGATATGGAGCAGTTGCTGCAGTGGCCGTTCACGAATGTGTGCAGTGACGGGGCCTCCACTGGATTGCATCCGCGCGGCTTTGGCAGCTTCGCGCAGGTGCTGGGCCCGTTCGTGCGCGATCGGAAGCTCTTCACGCTGGAAGAGGCGGTCCGGAAGATGACCACACTCTCCGCCACCAATCTCGGACTGCGGCAGCGAGGCCGCCTCGCCCCCGGCTACTTCGCGGATCTGGTACTCTTTGATCCCGCCACAATCACTGATCATGCCACCTTTGAGACGCCACAGGCGCTGGCCACCGGGGTCGCATCGGTGTGGGTGAATGGTGCGCTGGTCTTTCAGCAGGGACAGGTGACGGGGCAGTTCCCCGGGCGCCCTATTCGCCGAGGTACCTCCCGATGATGCCCACCCTCGACGCGATCCGCGACAACCGGGCGCGGCTTGGTGATCTCGTCCTGACCACGCCGGTGCGCTGCGTGGAGGATCCGGTGCTCGCCGATGCGGTCGGTGCAACCACGACCGTCTGGCTCAAAGAAGAGCTCTTTCAGCGCACCGGCAGCTTCAAGCCACGGGGGGCGCTCTCGGTGATGCTGGCGCTCGACGCCGACACGCTCGCGCGTGGCGTGACCGGCGTGTCTGCTGGGAACCACGCCATTTCCCTCGCCTACTCGGCCCAGGTCCTGGGGACGACGGCGCATGTCGTCATGCCAAAGACGGCCAATGCGTACCGGGTCCAGCGCTGTCGCGACCTCGGCGCGTCGGTCGAATTGGTCGAGAACGTGCATGCGGCCTTTGCGCGCGTGCAGGAGGTGGCGGCCACCGAGGGGCGCACGTTTGTGCATCCCTTTGAAGGCCCCCGCACCGTGTTGGGGACGGCGTCCGTCGGGCTCGAGTTGGTCGAGCAGGTGGCGGCCGCCGGTTCGGCGTTGGATGCGGTGATTGTCGCGTCAGGCGGTGGTGGTCTCACGGCGGGTGTCGCCTGTGCCGTCGCACAGCGGTCCCCAGGCACGGCGGTGTATGCGGTCGAGCCGACCGGTGCGGACAGTTTGCATCGGAGCCTTGCGACGGGAGCACCTCAGGCAATTGAGGCGGTGCGGACGATTGCCGATTCCCTCGGGGCACCGCGCTGTGAGGCCTATACCTTCGCCATCAATCGCGAACTGCTGGCGGATTGTGTGTTGGTCAACGACGACGCCATCCGCTCGGCGATGCGCTTGCTCTTTCAGTGCGCCAAGCTCGTCACGGAGCCGGCTGGTGCGGCG
>JBEIUK010000166.1:0-6490 GCA_040374415.1 Gemmatimonadaceae bacterium
AGCGATGGAGTTCGGGCGCGCCGCAGCGCCGGTGCAGCCGGCGTCGATGCTCGTGCGCAACGCCACCGTGTGGACGCAGGGATCGCAGGGGCGTCTCGAGAATGCCGATCTGCTGGTGCAAGCGGGCAAGGTCGTGAAGGTCGGGCAGAAGCTCGCCGCCCCCGCTGGCGCCACGGTGATTGATGCAACGGGTAAGCATGTCACACCGGGGCTCATCGATCCGCACACGCACTCAGGGGTGAGCGACGTCAACGAGTCCGGGTTTGCGATTGTGCCGGAAGTGCAGATGGGTGATGTGATCACCCACAACAACATCTGGTTCTACCGGCAGCTGGCCGGCGGGCTCACGACCACGATGATCAAGCACGGATCGGCGAACCCGATCGGTGGCGAAAACGTGTATGTGAAGACGCGCTGGGGCTCGCTCCCCGATGAGTACAAGATCGACGGCGCGCCGCGGACGGTGAAGTTCGCGCTGGGCGAAAATCCCAAGCGCAATCAGACGCGCTATCCGAACACACGTATGGGCGTGCAGGAAATCATCCGGGATCACTTCCTGGCCGCGCGCGACTACGAGAAGGAATGGAAGCGGTGGGAGAAGGACAAGACAGGGATTCCGCCGCGCCGTGACCTGCGGATGGAAGCGATCCTCGACATCCTGAACCAGAAGCTCCTGGTCTCGTCGCACGGCTATCGCGCCGACGAATTCCTCGCGCTGGTCCGTCTGGCCGAAGAGTTTGGTTTCCGCATCCAGACGCTGCAGCATGGCGTGGAAGCGTACAAGATCGCCAGCGAGCTCAAAGCCTCCGGTGTCGCCGCCGTGGTCTGGAGTGACTGGGGCGCGTTCAAGATGGAAGCGTACGATGCCACGTCGTACAATGCACGCCTGCTGCTGGAAGCGGGCGTCGTGACGTCGCTGCATTCGGATGACGCGGAAATCTCCACCCGGATGAACTGGGAAGCGGGCAAGCTACTCCGCACCGGCGTGAACGAGATTGATGCGCTCTCGACGGTGACCAACCAGTCGGCGAAGGCAATCGCGATCGACAAGCGGGTCGGTTCGCTGGAAGCCGGCAAGGATGCCGACTTCGTGATCTGGAGCGGGAACCCGCTCTCCCAGTTCACGAAGGCCGAGCAGACGTGGGTGGATGGCCGGAAGTATTTCTCGCTCGACGAAGACAAGCAGCTGCGGCAGGAGATCGCGAAGCAGCGTGCGCAGCTCATCCAGGCGGCCATTTCGGCGGGGGCGCCTGATGCGGCGGCCGCGCCGGTGCGTGGAGGCCGTGGCGGCCCGGGAGCGCGCAAGTGAGCCATTCCGTTCTTTCACCATTCGATCCCATGCGAATCATGAACACGACCACGCGACGCGTTTCGCGTTGCGCTATGCTCGCCGTGACCACGGTGCTGGCGGGTGTGCTGGCGCCGGGCGCGGCGATGGCACAGGAGCGTATGACGGTAGCGCCGCAGTCGCAGCCGGTCGTCCTGCGCGGCGCGACGATTCACACTGTGACCAAGGGGACGATCGCGAACGGCACGATTGTGCTCGATCGTGGCAAGATCACCGCGGTGGGCGGTCCTGAAGTGGCCACGCCGCGCGGTGCCAAGGTGGTCGATGTGAGCGGGAAGCACATCTACCCCGGGCTCATCGATGCCTACAGCACCGTGGGGCTGACGGAAATTGGTGCGGTGGATGTCTCGAACGACATCAGGGAGAACGGGGACTTCAACCCCAACGTTCGTGCTGAAGTCGCCGTGAATGCCGAAAGCCGCCATATCGGTACGACGCGGTCGGCCGGTGTGCTGGTGGCCTTCAGCACGCCGGAGGGGGGCGTGATCTCCGGCCTCTCGTCGGCGATGTCGCTCGAAGGGTGGACCTGGGAAGAGATGTCGATGAAGGGCGCCGCGGCGCTCAATGTGAAGTGGCCCGATCCCAACGCGCAGCCGCGCGCTGGGCGTGGTGGCGGTGGTGGACCGGGTGGGCGCGGTGGTCCGCCGGGCCCGCCGCCGAAGACGTACGCCGAGCAGGTGCAGCAGATCAAGGATTACTTCGCCGAGGCGCGGGCCTACCGCGATGCGGTGAAGGCGGATCAGTCGGTGCGGACCGACACGCGCTACGCCGCGATGATGCCTGCGCTCGACGGGAAGATCCCGGTGGTGGTGGCGGCTGAGGGTGCTGCGCAGATCAACGACGCCATCACGTGGGGGAAGGCGGAAGGGATCAAGCTGGTGATCCGTGGTGGGCGCGATGCCCTCGCCGTGGCCCCGCGCCTCAAGGCCGAAGGAGTGCCGGTGATTCTCACCTCCACCATGTCGGCGCCGGATCGTCAGTACGAAGGGTACGACAATGCGTACGCGACGCCGGCGAAGTTGCACGCGGCGGGGGTAAAGTTCGCGATCGCAGGCGGCTCCGGTGGGTTGTACAGCTATCGGCTGCCGTGGGAAGCGGGCGTGTCGGTCGCGTTTGGTTTACCGGAAGAGGAAGCGCTCAAGTCGGTGACGATCAACGCGGCCGAGTTCATGGGTGTGGCCGACAAGGTGGGCTCACTTGAGGTTGGCAAGGAAGGCACGCTGTTGATCACCACGGGAACACCGCTGGACATGACGAGCAACATCATCCAGTCATATATCCAGGGGCGTGAGATCAACATGATGGACATTCACAAGTTCTTCTTCCAGAAATATCTGGAGAAGATCAAGCAGCAGGCCCCGAAGAAGATCACGCCGTAAGTCGGCGCATCATCACCGCAGGGCTTCACCGTGGCGCTCCAGCGATCTGGAGCGCCACGGTTTTTTATTGCCGTTGTGACTGCCAGCCACAGATGAGCAGGCCTCATCCCTGTCAGGAAACCTCCGTCTTTTTCCACCGCGCGATTCATCGTAGCTACCACTCGTTCGTCACGACGAACTAAAACTTCGTGCCGCGGCGCGTCGGAACGCGCTCACGCAAGCGAGGAGGTCTCGATGAAACGGTTGGTAGCGATGGGAATGGCGATGGTGATGGCGAGCGGTGCCCTCCAGGCACAAACAATCACGAACGGGTTCACGTTCACCGTCGCCTCTGCGGGTGGTTCGTGTGGCTCCGGCACCCACTATCACTCGAATACCGGCGGGTCCTTTGGGAATCCCGCGGGGAAGGCTGAGGTGGGGAACTACAGTAGCGAGTGCGTCCGGGGGCTCTCGGAGTACAATCTGGCCAGTCTCTCAACGGCCAGCAGCGCTTTTGTCACCTTCAATGTGTACAAGCTCGGCGGCCTGTTTAACGGCGTCAACGATTTCCCGTTCTCTGGGATGATTGATGTCCTGGCGTATGACGGGAACAACACGGAGGACATCGCGGATTATCAGGCCGCATCACTCGGGACCGTAGGGTCGTTCAGCACGAGCGGCTTGGGGCTCGGTGATGTACTCAGCTTTGATATCACCTCGCTCTTTAACTCGGCCGTGACGGCGAGCAAGAGCTCGTTTGGCATTCGCTTGCAGCGGGCTGGCGAATCGTCGACGGGCTCAGGGGCGGAAACGTTCGACAGTTTCCGACTCACCAGTGACAATCAGAGCACGGTCACGCCAGAGCCGAGCACGTATGCGTTGCTGGCGGCGGGGCTGAGCGCGTTGGTGTTGCTGCAGCGCCGTCGGCGTCTGGTGTAGCAGGACCATAGGCCGCTGCGGGTATGTCCACCCGCAGTGGCCTGCACGGTCGGTCGCGTACGGCGCGACGCGGCCGTGCGCGCAGGGGATGGGCTCGTCACGGTGGGTGACAGCCCGACGATCAGCCGTCGTGAAAGGGGCGCAGTTCTACCTTGCGATTACAGGCCTTCGACCCCTCAGCGGCCAGCTCCAGCGCTGCCGCATGGTCTGGGGCATTCACGATCCAGAAGCCCGCGACGTATTCTGCGCTCTGGATCAGTGGGCCGGGCGTGCTCTCGCCGCGCCCGCCCCGATTATCGATCACCGTGGACCGACTGGGTGCCGCGAGCCCATTGGCATACAGCAGCTGCTTCGTCGCCTGGAGGCGGGCATTGAAGCGATCGATCTCCGCGTCTTCAGTGCCCGTGTCGACGATAGGTTCAGCGTCCGGGGAGCCGTCGATGACGGACAGGAGGTAGTGGGGCACCGGAATCTCCGGGGATGAGAAAGAGGGAAGACGCGGGTTGCGTTCGAACCAGACCCGTTGCAGGGACATCGACCTAGAACTTACGGCTGTATCCGATGCGTATCACCTGTGTTTCCAGATAATCGGTGCTCCGGACCGTAAAGTCGGTACCGCGGATCGTCCGTTTCACCTGCATCGTGTTGAGCAAGTCCGACGCGTTCACCACGAGTTCGCCATTCCCGTGCTGAACGGGCTTCTTCAAGCCGATGTCTAGGGAAAAGCGACTGCCGATGTCGCCTTGTGGGAGCAGATCCCGTGCGAGGAAGAGGGCGGACATCTGTCCTTGCCATGCCTGAGGCAGGCGGAGCACCGCATTCACCTTCGCCGAGCCCGAGGTCAGTTGCTGGCGTGCAGCGACAAAGGTGGTAGGCACAGGATACTGATTCACTACCGTGTACGCCTCTTGGACCTTGCGATAGACCGTAACATTGGCACCGAGCGAGAGCTGTGGGGTGAGGGTTTGCTGCCAAACCATCTCAGAGCCGGTACTTCGGCTCCGCCCGGCATTCTGAAAGACATGATAGAGTAGCACGCTGCCCGGTCCTTGAGTCGCGATACGGGTGATGGTACCGTCGACGAGCCGGTGATAGGCTGCGGCATAGAGACTGCCCGTCGACCAGCTGGCCTTGTAGCCGAGTTCCGTCGCCGTTGAAAATTGTGGCTGGAGCGCGGGATTCCCGACTTTTATGAGCTCCGGCTCATCGTACTTCGGAAAGATTCGGATATCGACCTCATTGGGTCGATCCACCCGGCGATTGAAGAACAACGAAAGCTTCTGCGACCCGTTGAGCTTGATCGCGGCCCGCAGGTTGGGGAACGGCCGCAGGTACCGGTAGCCATCGCTCTGGTAGGTGTTGTGCTCCGGATTGACCGCATACCGCACCTGCACGCTCTCCAGCCGGAGGCCACCTTCCATCTCGAAGTGCTCTGTTTCCCGGACATAGGTGGTATAGAGCGCGGGAATAACTTCGCGGTACGTGGCCCAGCCCCCTGCCCCCGAATCCAACGGTGATCGCGGACCAGGAAAGAACTGCATATTGACCGGAATCGTCCGGTAGCGCCCCTTGAAGCCCGCCTCCAGGCGTCCTTCGCGCAGCGGCTTGACGTAGTCGGCATTCAGATCAACAACATGCTCGTCGGACAGGAGCTTGAAGGCATCGGTCCCGACGAACGCGGGCAGCGTATTCGTGAAGAAATATTGCTCGTCCTCACGATGGAAGGAGTAATTGCCGGTGAACGTGACGGCATGCCCCGGCTGTGGAAAACGATGAGTCAGCACGGTCGTGCCAAGGGCCGTGTACTTCACCTCATCCTCGAGAAACTGCCAGAGCCGATACCGATTCTGCAGCGTCCCGTCGAAGTACGGATTGTCACCGTGATCGAGGATCTTTTCGCGGTTGAGCAGCGCGGAAACGGTCAGGCTGGTGCGGTCCGTCAAGGCATGATCCACCCCGCCGTTCAGCGTGGCGTAGTCGGTCCGGCGGTTCCGCTTGACCTGTTGAACGATCACCCGCCCATCATCGTACGTGCGCGTGGCGAACTCATTTTTATTCAGCGTCGGAGCATACAGCCAATCGCCCTGCACGTAGCTGTTCGTCGCGCCCTTCCGATAGTTCACGGAGAGTGATGGGTTGAACTTCGGGGTACGCTGGAATTGCGGACGGATCGACGGCAGATTCTCACGCCGGACCCACAGGGCCCCAGCACCACCCATGACACCGATTTTCCCGTTCAGCCCCTCCTGATCCTCCTTCTTGAAGATCAGGTTGATGATGCCAGCACTGGCATTCGCATCGAAGCGTGCTGAGGGGTTCGTGATGACTTCAATGCGCTCGAGGGCGGACGCCGGCAGATTGTCGAGCCCGTTTTGCCCGCCATACCCCGTCAGCGCCGTCTGTTTCCCATCAATCAAGACCACCACTTTGTCACTGCCACGGACCAAGACCTTGCCGTCCTGGGCAACGGTTACACCGGGGACGGTCGACATCGCTTGCAGGACGGAGCCCCCTGCCTGACTGATATTGTCGGCGACGGAAAATGTCTTCCGATCCAGCTGGTCAGCCACACCGTCAGCATCCGCGCGTACGGCGACTCCCCCCACGCGTTGTGGCTCTGGCATCATGAGGAGCGGTCCCAGATCCAGGAAGGCGCTGAGCTCGCCCACGAGCAAACGCTGCCGGAGGGGGGTGTAGCCGATCGCCCGCACCGACAGGATGTAGACGCCGGGCTTCAGCCCACTGAAGACGAAGGCGCCCGCATCATTGGTCAGGCGCCCCGCGACAAACGCGCTATCCGTTCCGGTGAGCAACTGCACCGTGCGCAGCGGCATCACGGCCCGCG
>JBEIUK010000074.1:0-12683 GCA_040374415.1 Gemmatimonadaceae bacterium
CCGCGCGGGGGGCGCGGGGGGGTGGGCCCCCCCCCGGCCAAAATTCTCCCCCAAACCTCCCGGGGGGCGGGGGGCACTCCCCTTTCGTCCCCCCCCCCGCCCCGCGCCCCTGACCTCAGATCAGACTTACCGCTTGATGTTCAGCAATTCCTGCAGGATTTCATCAGAGGTCGTGACCACCTTGCCGTTCGCCTGGAAGGCGCGCTGCGCCACGATCATGTTGGTGAATTCCTGCGCCAGGTCGACGTTGGACATTTCCAGTGCCTGACTGGTGAGCTGCGAGCTGGCGCTTTCGCCGGCAAAGCCGATCATGGCTTCGCCCGACACTTCCGACGCCTGGTACATGTTGTCACCGGCGCGGGTCATACCCCCCGGGTTCCGGAAGTCGGCCAGCACCATACGGGCGAGCGTCGACGTCGTGCCGTTGCTGAAGTAGCCCGTGATGAAACCCGTCCGGTCAATCGCGAAGTTCTGCAGCAAGCCGGAGGCGTAACCATCCTGCCCACCCAGCGATGCCGTGGAGGAGGAGGCGGCAAACTGGGTCAGCCCGTTCACGTCCCCACCGAACTTCACGGCAATCTGGAGCGGTTCGCCGCCCTGGACGGCAAAGTCGACATTGAACGGGTCTTCGGTGCTCAGGATACCCTGCGCATCAAAGGTCAGGACCCCGCTGTTGACCCCGGCCGCCGGCGTGGTCGGCGTCATCGCGTAGGAAATCTGCAGCCCCGTGGATGCTGGCATCCCCGCCGCAAAGGTGATCTTCGGCGGCGAACCGGCCGTAAAGGTCCAGTCCCCTGGCGAGGAATACACCTTCCCGCTGTTCCCAACCACCGTGACATTCGCCGGATCGATCTCGTAGCCGGCCGGCACGGTCGGCAGGGTGAACGGCGTCGGCGGCGTGGCGCTGTTCGTGGTGGTGGTCTGCGTGATCGCGGACGTCATCGGATCCAGACGCCAGTTCCATTCGTTATCGCCCGTCTTCCACATCTGGATCTTCACGTCGTGCTTGGCGCCCTGGCTGTCGTACACAACGGTCTGCGTTTCCGCCCACGCCTTTTCATTCTCCGGCAGCGCCCGATCGGCGGCCTTCGTGAAATCGCCCGTGAAAATCGGGGCCGAGGCATTCAGGTTCCCCGTCATCGAGGAGTTCTGAGTGGCACGCGCCGGCACTTTCTGTCCAAACGGCAGCTGGATGTCGGTCACGCCACCCTGGGCCACACCGTCGATGTACATCTGCCCCTGCACGATGCCGCTGCTTCCCTGCGACACGAGGTTCCCCGCGTCGTCCAGCTGGAAGTTACCGGCTCGGGTGTACATCGTGTCGTTCCCCTTCCGGACCACGAAGAAAGAGCTGCCATTGATGGCGACGTCGGTATTGCGCCCGGTCGATTCCGTCGCACCCTGCGTCAGCACCTGATCAATGGATCCGATCTGCATCCCCAGGCCGATCTGCATGGCGTTCGCGCCGCCCTGCCCACCACGGGCCTGCGTCGCGCTCTGCATCAACTGGGCAAAACTTTCCTTGAAGGTGACACGACCCGACTTAAAACCGACCGTGTTGACGTTGGCAATGTTGTTGCCAATCACGTCCATGCGGACCTGCGTGTTGCGCAGGCCGGAGACGCCGTCGTAAAGCGAACGAAGCATACTGTGTGGTCCTCGGGGTGGTCGCGGTCAGCCGCGGATCTGGGTCAACTTTGACATCGGCAGCGATAACACGTTGCCAATCATCAGGATGGGATTGCCTTGCTCGTACCGCAGACCGGTGATCCGTCCGGTCGTGTACGTCGTCGCCTGCTGCCACTGCTGGCTGCCATCCTGTGCAACCGCGAACTCATAGCGATACTGTCCCGCCGCAAGCGGCGGAGTGAACGTCACATCGCGCAGATTGATCTGCTGCTGCCCCGTTCCTACTGCACGAATCGTGCCTTCGGAAATGACCTTTCCTGCCGCATCCAGGACGTTCAGACGTCCACGCCCGGTATTCGTGCCGGTATCCACCACCACGCTCCCGGCGCCCGCGCTGTCGACGAACATGGTGTTCCCCGTGGTGACGGCCGTCTTCCCCACCGCGGCCATCGCCATCTGGCCTTCCATCATGTGCGCCACATCGTCGGCGGCCTGCGTCTGCCCGGCCTTGAGCGCCTCAATCGCGGCGGCCATCGCCGCCTGCGTCGTCTTGGCTTCCGTCGTCGAGCTGTTGAGCTGCTGCAGCTGTTCGACCGTCGAGAACTGCGCCAGCTGCGCCGCCATATCCTTGCCATCCATCGGGTTGAGCGGATCCTGATTCTTGAGCTGGGCCACCAGCATCTTCAGGAATTCGTCCTTCCCCATCGGATTCAACTTCGTGGTGCTCGGTGCCGACACTGAAGGTGAGGCCGGGGTGCCGGCATCGACGCCAGTCGCTGACGGCACGACGGTATTACGGACCGATGAAATCATGCGTCGTCCTGGTTATTCGTGTCGCGACGGGTGCGACGGCCTTCACCGTCCCGCGCCGCTTCACGGTCGTTCGTGCGCGCATCGCGCGACTGCCGAGGATTGTCCTGCCGGTCCCACTCACGCGCGGCCGACGACCGCTCGCGCTGTCCCTGGAAACCACTGCCGTCTCCCGACGCTGACTGCTGGGCCAGCGCCGCAGCGACCGCCTCGCGATCGGCGAACACCGACCGGGCGGCATCCGGACGTTCGGTCCGTGCACCCGCCGAAATGCGGACGGTGTCACCGTCCAGCCCCTGCCGACCCAGCGCTTCCTGCAGCGCGCCGGTGCGGAGCCGCATCTGTTCGGCGCTCGACGCGTCCGTGCTGATGTGCGTGTCAATCGCCGACCCGCGCATCCCGATCGTGATCCGATCCTGTCCGCCATCGGCAGCATCCACCGTCATCGTCAACCGTGAGACCGTCCCCGCCGGCGCGCTGTCCCGCAGCGCCTGCAGATCCGACACCCGCTCGGCGGAGGACACGGCCGCGGGCCCCGTCGGCGGAACGACCCCTGTGGGCGTCGAGATCAGGGGCGTCGCCGTCGTACCACTCGGCGCGAGCGTCCCCGTCCGGTCATCCGTCGACGGCGCGCGACGACCACTGCGACGGAGCAGCGAACCGAGCGCGCTGTCGTCGCGGTTCGTCTCCCCCATGGTGCCCTGATCGTTGCCACCGGTGGAGCGCCCAGTATTGGGCGCCAACGAGGCGGCCCCGGCGTTCATCGACGGCATCGCGTTCATCCCGCGCCCCACCGACGCCGCCTGCGCAACCCCCGCCACACCAGCCCGACCCGCAACGCCGGCAACCCCCGCCACCTGCGCCATGCCAGCCGGTCCCTGCATCATCGCGACCGTCATCGGGGCGACCGTAGTCATCCCGGCGGCGATCCCCGACGTCGCCCCGCGCGACGTGTTCCCCAGCTCCAAGTGCCCGGGATCCCGCGGACCGAGCGTCCGCAGCCCTTCCTCGGCCGTGATCTGCTGCAGCCGGGCAAAGCCCTGCGCGTTCGTATAGGCGCCGTCGATCTGCACATCGACCGCTTCCCCACGCGTATGTGCGGAATCGCGCGTCCAGGTCACCACGGCGCCGGGCTGCGTACGCCCCTGCTCGTAGAGGGCGTCCTGCCGCAGCTGCGTCCGCACCGTTTCCACCACGGTCACATCATGACCGAATTCGCTTTTCATCCGCTGCACCACGCGGCCGAGCTTCTGCTGCAGCTCCGGCGCCAGTGCGTCCGTATCACGCACCGCCGTCGTCGTAGACGCGGCCGCAGACGCGGCCATAGACGCGGCCGTAGACGCGGCATTCGCGGCAGCGTTCGCCGCGTTGGCGTTCGCGGCATTCGCGCGGGCCAGCAGCGCCTCCAGTCCGGCGCGCAGCTCGTCGTTCCCGGCCTCACCGCCCAACCCCAGCGCGGCAAGCGTCTCCTTCGAACCCAGCGCGCCGCCACGGCGCCCCACGATGCGCCCTAACACGTCGTTCACGCGCGCCGTCTCTGCACTTCCACGGCGTCCCGTCGCGCCCAGCAGCGCCGCCGACGGATTATCGGTCGGCTCCGCGCCGCCGAAGCCGCCATCGAGCAGCTGCGAGAGCAGCGCCGCCGGATCCGTCACCGGCTTTCCGCCAGCAGCCGTCGCCGTATTCGCCCGCGCCATCAGCGCCATCAGCGCCTCAAGCGCCTTCGCATCCGATGCACCGGATTCCGTCGCCGCGCCGCGGCGTCCGGCCAGTCGGCCCAGCACTTCCGTCAGCTGCGCGCGGTTGGCCGCGACCGTCCGCTCGGCCGACGTCGGGCCGGCCGGAGCCGATGCCCCGGTATCCTTCAAAATGCCGTAGCGGAGCATGTCCGCCGTCTGCTCGGAGCTGATCGCCGACGGCTCCACCTGCTCGAGCAGCTGATCCAACAGCGCTGCCGGGCTGGCGGACTCAT
The DNA here is from genome assembly GCA_040374415.1 of Gemmatimonadaceae bacterium. Lineage (GTDB taxonomy): Bacteria > Gemmatimonadota > Gemmatimonadetes > Gemmatimonadales > Gemmatimonadaceae > Gemmatimonas. Next base: position 4,412 of record JBEIUK010000074.1, read on the forward strand.
CTGTAGAGGGCTTCCCTACGAGGCTCTTCAATCCGGCCGAGGGGGCCATCGGCACATCGGCACCCGCCAGCAGCGCCAGGAGCGCCGAGAAGTCGGTGCGCGGCGCGCCCTTGGCGCGGCCGCGTCCTGCCGGGGCGCCAACGTCGGACGTGTGATCGATGCCATCCATCGGGCGCGCTGGGCGCGCCGTCAGCTCCAGGGCCGCCATCGAGCCCATGGGGGTGATCTCCATGCTCATGGCGTGCTCCCGGCGTCGCGACCCGTCGCCTTCGAAATGGCGGCCGCGCGGGCCGCTGGAAACTGGGCGAGAATGGCCGCCGCCGACTTGTTGCTCATCAGCCCCACGATGGTTCGGACATCGGCTTCAGGCATCTGCTCCAACACTTTCGCCGCATCCTTTGGGGACATGGCGGTGAAAATCTTCGCCAGCCGCTGCTCCGGAATCGCGGCACCAGCTTCGGTGCGTGCCTGCCGGACCACGCTGGACACCTTCGCCGTATCCGGCATCCCCTTCGCGGCCGGCTTGCCCGCCGCCGGGGTGGCCGCCGCCGTCACCGGTGCCGCCGCTGGCGGCGTCTTCGCCGCTGGGGCTGCCGGTGCCGGGCTCTTGGGGGCAGGCGTCGCGGCCGGCGCGGCATGTTCCGCCGGGGCATGTTCCGCCGTCGGCGTCTTCGCCGCCGGCACCGCCGCCAGCGCCTGCGCCGCATGCGCCTCCGCCGGCGCGTGCGTGCTGTCAGATCCCGGGAGGGCGGCCGAATCCGGATGGGCCGCGACCGCCGCACTGTCGTGCGGGGGCGCCCCATGCTCGGCCTTCGTGCTGTCCGCCTTCGGGTGCGCCTTCAGGCTGTCCGCGAGATGCGTCGAGTCCGCGACATACTGCTTGGTCGCGCGCATGTAGCCAAAGCCAGTCCCGCCACCGAGGCCGGCCAGCAACGCGATGACTGCAGGGAGAATCAACTTCTTCATGACGTCCGTCCGTCGTTCCTGAGGGAGTCCTGCGCCGCGTCCGCACTCCGGCCAAACCGCCCGAGCGCGATCTCGTCCATCTGCACCCGATCCCGCGCGGCTTCCTCAGCCTGCCAGCGCGCGACATGATGCTCCTTCAACCGATCCAATACACGACGATCACGCGCGGCAATCGTCAACGCGTCCTGCGCCTCCTGGACCACCTGCTCCGCCGCCTGCACCGATTCATCGGCCATCATCACCCGCTCGTCGAGCGCCGTCAGCGCCACCCCGAGCTGCTGCAGATGCCCCACCCGGGTCACCTGCTGATGCGCCGATCGCACTTCGCCCTGGGCCGCGTTCCGCAACGCCGCCAGCGCGTCATGCTCCCGCTGCGCCGCCTCCGCGACCTGTCGCGCCGAGGCGACCACGCGGGCCTTGGCCTGTTCGGCCTCTTGCCGCAGCTCGAGCAATCGCTGCAACCGAAACTTGAACATCAGCGCGCGCCACCTACGGACTGCTCAATCGCCTCAGCGATCCGCAGCAAATCCGAATACGTGTCGCCATACGCCGAAATTTCATCGGGACGCTGCTGCAGAAACTCCAGCACGCGCTGCCGATATTGGATGGCCGCATCCACATAGGGACTGCTCCCCCGCTGATAGGCGCCCACCATAATCAAATCTTCCTTTTCGCGGTACGCCGCTTCCAGACGCAGCATGGCGGTGCCAGCACGCTTCTGGCCGGCATTGATGATGTGGTCCCGGACCCGACTCTTGGATTCGAGCACATCGATCGCCGGAAAATGATTCTGTCCCGCGAGTCGCCGCGTCAGCACCACGTGGCCGTCCAGAATGGACCGCGCCGCGTCCGCCACCGGCTCGTTGAAGTCGTCACCGTCCACCAGCACGGTGTAAATCCCGGTGATCCCACCACGCTCCCCGTTCCCGGCCCGTTCCAGGAGACGGGGAAGCGCAGCAAACACCGAGGGTGGATAGCCCTTGGTGGTGGGCGGTTCTCCGGTGGCCAGCCCAATCTCTCGCCACGCCATCGCGACACGAGTGACCGAGTCGACCATCAACAGCACCTGCTGCCCCTGATCACGGAAATACTCCGCAATCGCCGTTGCCACGAGCGCCCCGCGCGCCCGAATCAACGCCGCCTGATCGCCTGTGGCCACAATGACCACGGAGCGAGCCAGACCTTCAGGGCCCAAGGAGTTCTCGATGAACTCCCGGACTTCGCGACCACGCTCACCCAGCAGCGCAATCACGTTGACGTCGGCCTGCGCATGCCGGGCAATCATCCCCAGCATCGTGCTCTTGCCCACGCCCGAACCGGCAAAAATCCCCACGCGCTGTCCACGCCCGAACGTGAGCAGCCCGTCAATCGCCCGCACGCCCGTTTCGAGCGGTCGATCGATGGTTTCCCGTACGAGAGGATTGGGAGGCTCAGCGGACAGTGGCACCCGCGCCACCACGTCGAGCTTTCCCTTGCCGTCAATGGGATGTCCGAGCCCGTTCAAGACGCGCCCCAACAACCCAGGTCCTACATCCACACCAAACGTCCGACCGAGCGGTTGTACCGCACAGCCGGGATGCAGCCCATCCAGATCCCCCAGCGGCATCAACAGCACGCCGCGTTCATGGAATCCCACCACTTCGGCCAAGACCGTCCGATCCGCCGCATGACTCACCACGCGGCAGAGCGCACCGAGCCCGACATCGAGCCCCGTCGCCTCGAGGACCAGCCCGACCACGCGCGTCACCTTGCCATACGAGGCCAGACGCTCCGCGCTCGCCAGACGATCCAGCAGCGATTCCACCGACGGCCCGAAGGCCGCGCCGAAGGCCGGATCCGCATGCACCGAGAAACTCATGCCCCCACCTGCGCCAACGAGCGATACACCCGCTCCAGTGCACTGTCGATGCGCCCATCAATGATCCGTTCGCGCCCTTCGGTCAGGCAGCCACCGCGAATCACCGACGTATCCGCCACCAAGCGCACCGTGGCCCCGACATGCTCGGCACCACTAAACCGCTCGCAGGCCGCAAGGTCCTCCGGATGCACCCGCACCGTGACCGATTCTTTCATCGGAAACTGCGCGACCGCACGCTGCACGAGCGTCGCCACCAGCTCCGGGTCCGCCGTGACTTCTCGCTGCACCAGATGACGCGCGATCGCGATGGCCAGCGCCGTGATGTTCTCTTCCGCGTTCGCCACCCACCGCGCCGTATGCTGCCCCACCGCATCAGCCGCCTCAGTCAGCGCGCCCATCGCCGAGGCGATGGCCGCATTGTGGGCCTCGCGGGCCACCTGCTGGCCTTCGTCGAAGCCGCGATCGTACGCCTCGGCGTCGCGGCGCGCGCGCTCCTCGGCCTCCACCATCCGCTGCGCCATCTCGACGTCGATGGCGGGGATCCCGCCCATCGGCGTCGGCATGCGCACCTCCTCCCACACCTTCGTGTAGTCGGGGACCGAGAGCTCGTCGAGCTCCCAGGGGGAGGTGAAGGGCGCGGGGCGCGGGACGTCAGATGATGACATCGTCCGCCCCGCTGCTGAGGACCACTTCGCCGCTCTCCTCGAGGGCGCGGAGCTTGGCCACGATATCGGCCTGCGCCGCTTCCACATCGCGCATCTTGACCGGGCCGAGGAACTCGATCTCTTCCTTGAGCCCCGACACGGCACGCTGCGACATGACCCCCATGATCTTCGACTTGAGATCCGGCGTCGCGGCCTTGAGCGCCAGCGCCAGCTGCTTGACGTCGACTTCGCGCAGCACGCGCTGCAGCGACTTGTCGTCGAGCGTCGACAGATCTTCGAAGACGAACATGAGGTTCTTGATCTGATCGCTGAGCGCCGCATCGCGGTCCGACACCAGATCGAGCACACTCTTCTCGACCGTGGTACTGACCAGGTTGAGGATGGCGGCCACGGCCGACGGGCCACCGATGCTGAGGCCGGCCGAGAAGGCCAGATCGGCCTCGTTCGCCAGCGCCCGCTCCACCAGCGAAATCATCTCCGGCGAGACCTTATCCATACAGGCGATGCGATACATCACGTCGCCACCCAGCCCGGGCTCCAATTCCCGGAGGATGGCGGCGACGGCGCCCGGATCCAGGTGGGCGAGCACCAGCGCGATGGTCTGCGGATGTTCACCACGCAGCGTATTGCTCAGCTGCTGGGGATCGGCGCGCTTCAGCTTGTTGAACCGGTCGCTGTTGGACAGCTGCCCGTTGATGCGCTTGAGGATCAGGCTGGCCTTGTTGGCGCCAAACGCCTGGTCGAGCACGTCCCGGGCAAAATCTACACCGCCGCTCGCCAACGACTGCACCCCGAGGGTGAGCTCGAGGTATTCGTTCAGCACCAGCGCGGTCGTGGCGGGCGGAACCCGCTCCAACTGCGCCATTTCCAGCGCCATGATTTCCGCTTCATCGGGCGCCAACGACGACGTGAGACGCGCCGCATAGGCCGTCCCCAACGCCGAGCACACGATCGCCGCCTTTTGGCGGCCCGTGAGCCGGTCGTATTCGTACTTGTCGTTATAGCGCGTGACAGCGGTCATGGCAGGTCAGAACTGTTCAGATCAGTCGCGGAGCCACTCACGAACCACCTTGATCGCGGCATCCGGTCGCTGTTCGACCGTGGCAATCGCTTGTTCGCGTTCGGGGCTGATCACTTCAGGGGGGAGAATCACCGGCGGCCGCACGGGCTCCGGGATCACCACGGGTTCCACCACGGGCGGCAGCGCCGCTTGCATCTGTGACGACGCCGGCAGCTCCGCGAAGTTCGCGGACGGCAACGTCATCCCGGCCTGCGCCGGCACCATCTTCTTTCCCGGACGCAACGCCAGCAGCGTCGCCGTGCCCACGATCAGCAGGACCACCAGGGCGGTGATCGCGATCAGCGGCTTGGGATTATTCTGAATACGCGTCAGCATGTCCGGTGTCGGGAGCGAATCCTTGCGCACCACCATCGGCGCCGGCATGTCAAAGGGCGCGCTCACCACCGACATCATGTCGCCCCGCGTGGAATCCACCCCGAGCGCATTCCGTACCAGGGCTTCAATCCGCGCGATCTCTTCCGGGCTGCGCGGCGTCACCGTCGGGGCCGTCGCCGTCGCCGGCGCCGAATCACCCGCCCCGGCCGGACGCTCCACCCGATCGGCCACCAGCACGGCCACTGTCATCTTCTTGAGATTGCCGATCGCGCCGCTGAACGTCTCCACGCTGCGCGTCGTTTCAAACGACGTCGCCGTCTGCGTGTATCCCGCCCCCTGCTGCGGCGCGCTCGGCGTCACTTCCGACTTCTGCTCGGTGGTGGCCACCTGCTTCTCCGGATCCACCGCCTGCGTCGTCCGCTCGACCTTGTCAAAATTGATCGACGCCGACACCTGTACCTTTGCGTTCCCGTTGCCCACGAGGCTCGAGAGCAGCCGGTCCGCCTTCTGTTCCAGATACTGTTCCACTTCCCGCTGCACGGCAAGCTGGCGACTCGACAGCCCGGCGAGTGAGCCGTCGTCGTTCATCGTCAGGGCCTGACCGCGCGAATCGACAATCGTCACGCGCTCCGGATCGAGCCCGCCCACGCTGCTCGCGACCAAGCTCGCAATGCCGCGCACCGTTTCCGTCCGCGGCGTTTCGCCGTTCTTCATCGCCAGCGTCACCGACGCCTTCGCCGGCCGCTCATTCGCCTTGAACAGCTGATCATCTTCGAGCGCGAGGTGCACCTGCACCGCCTCGACGTTCGCCATCTTGCCGATCGTGCGCTCCAATTCCCCTTCGAGGGCGCGGCGCAGATTGATGCGCTGCGTGAAGTCGGTCATCCCCCACGTCGGCTTGTCGAACAGCTCGAGCCCAGGACGGCCCGCATCCGGCATCGCTTCCGCCGCCAGCGTCACGTGGGCGCGCGCCAGATCAGCGCTCCCCACCATGATCGTGCTGCCGGCATTGTCGAGTTGGAAGACAATCCCCGACTCCGTGAGCTTGTCGGTCATCTTCTTAACTTGCTCCATCGGCACGTCGGAGTACAGCGGCACCAGGGTCGGCTTGGTGGCCCAGCGGGACACGCCAAAGACCAACGCCGTGACCACGACGCCCACCGCGATGATGGCGGCTTGGCGACCGGACCCGAGACGGCCGAGGAGAGAATCTGCGAGAGAAGCCATGGGGAAACCGAGACTCAGGACTGCATGTTGATGACGGTCCGGTAGGCCTCAACGACCTTGTTGCGCATCTCGACCAGCAGGTCGAGGGCAATCCCGGCTTCTTCAGTGGCGGCCATGACCTGATGCAATTCGACGTTCTCGCCGCGCGCGAAGCGCTCGGTGAGCTGCGAGGCGTTGTCGCGGGCGTCTGACACGCCATTGAGCGCCTTGGTCAACGCGCTGCCGAAGGAGGATTCCCCTTCGCCAATGACGGGCACCGCGCGGGCGCCGCTGTCGCGTCCCTGGAACTCCGGGAGCGCACGGGTCAGCAAATCGAGTCGGGTCTGCATCAGTCAGGTTCCGTCGTGTGGATCAGGCGCGGACATCGAGGCGGACACCCCGCGCCGTCGGCGGCGCTGGGTGGGTCACCGCCTTGACACGGCCATACGTCAGCGGCCCAAGGGCCGCCGTCTTCGCGAAAAAGGTCCGTTCGTCCGTCGTCAGCACGCCCCAGAGGACCGGATCCGTCCCGGCCGGTGCCTCCATGGGCACCGCGCTGTGGGCACCACCCTGACCAGCGATCGGGGTCTGCGTCGGCAACGTGGGCCGCGCGACCGATGCGCCAGCGGGGGCACCCGCCGGGGTCCCCATGCTGCCGGCGCGGTCCGTCTGCGGACGCGCCACATCCGGACGGCCCATGGGGCCGAGGCTGCCGAGAAGCGGGTTGGAGATACCGTTGATGCTCATGCGAAAATCCGGAGAAAGGCCGACGTCAGCAGACGTCAGATGTCGAGCGAGGCGCGGAGAATGGACTTCGCGGTCTGGAAGACCGAGGCGTTGGCTTCATAGATCCGCTTGGCATCCATGAGCTTGACCAGTTCCTGCGTGGTATCGATGTCGGGGTAGCGCACGTAGCCATTCGCGTCGGCGTCGGGATGACCGGGCTCGTAGACGAGTCGGCCGTCACCCGTGTCTTCCACCACCCCAGCGACGCGCACACCGACCTGGCCATTGTCGGGGCCGATCATGGAAGCGGCGCCATTGAGCACCGGCACTTCCACCGACTGCGTGCGATCACCGCTCGCCGCCATCGTGGTCGAGTCCGACGGGGATCCCACCGCGCCGATGCCAGCACCCCCTGGGGCCCCAGCGCCCGCCATCCCCGGCGCGAAGACGGCGGTCTGGCCGTTCGCCGTTTCAATCACCACGTCGCGCCGCTTGTAGGGCGCGCCGTTCGCACCACGTGTGACATCGGCGTTGGCGATGTTCTGCGCGATCGTTTCCATCCGCTGGCGCTGCGCCGACATCCCGCTGCCGGCGATGCCGAGGGAGCGGAACATCGGACGCCCCTGCGTCGATCCGTTCGGGATCGGGAGCAGCGGCACAAAGCCGGAGCGCTCAATCCGCGCCATCAGACACCACCACCCTTAATGGCCCCGCGGAGGCTCGCGTACGTCTTTTCCAGCAACTTCGTCGTCGCCAGCGCGCGGAGCTGTTCATCCGCGAGCGCGATCATTTCTTCTTCGATATTGATGGTGTTCGCCTGGGCATTCGGCGTGCCCCCGGGGGCGGTCAGCGCGAAGCCGTCACCGTTCCGGGTGGTCGCCTTGGCCACGCGGTCCGCAATGGCCCGTGACCGCTCCACGCTGCGATCCATCGCAGCTTTGAGCGGTGAGGCCGAGGAGGCACGATCGATGAATCCGAAGAGCATCGGGGAAATCCGGTGGTGGAGACACGGCAGACGAACTCGACCCGGTGAAAAGCAAGGGCCGGGCCACTCCGCCACCACCGTCCGGAAATTCCGGCATTTCCACCCCAGTGAAACGACTTAACACATTACAGATCAACGCATTACAAATTTTTGCGGGCCGTCCACCCACCGCACGGGGACGCGTCATTCGGTCATATTGACCGATACATGATAGGGAGACGTCGGGGCGAACGGGGAAATTCCTGCCGACCAACGGGGGGCCGGAGTTGCCGACCCGACGTCAGTCGTCGTCGCCGTCCCGGGTCGCGCCGGGGCCGTTCAGCTTGTTCCGCAGGGTGCGCACGCTGATCCCGAGCAGTTCGGCGGCCCGGGTGCGGTTATTGTCCGCCGCCGCCAGCGCATGCTGGATCAGCACCCGCTCGGCATCGGCCACATTCAGACTCGTCAGATTGATCGCGCCGGCCTCCCCA
>JBEIUK010000134.1:0-8227 GCA_040374415.1 Gemmatimonadaceae bacterium
GGAATCGGAATGGCGAACGAGCTGCTCGCCGAGCTGTTCTGCCGCGCGACGTCATTCTGGAAAACGCCGGTGATGTCCATGCCCAGGACGCGACGGCGGTACTTGGCGAGCAGGGCCGGATTGGCACCCCACCAAAGCTCAGGACCGAAGGCCAGCTTCAGCCCGTTGAGGGCGCGCTTGCCGGTGAACTCCATGCCGAGGGGTGCACCTGCATTGTAGATGTCAATGTTCGGGCCGTAGTTCGCTTCGCGGTAGAGGCCGAAGAAGTCCCCTTCGTAGCCCCAGTGATAATGCCCGGTGCGGTAGAAGCCGTTGAGCGAGAAGTCGCGCGCATCCCAGCTCACGTTCGCGCGATAGACCTTCACGCGTTCGTTGCCCACCAGCTTCATGGGCTGCCCTGAGATATCGAGCACCTGCTTCGTACGGCCGCGGTTTTCGTAATAAATCTCGTCGATCGGATTTTCCGGGACGTTGCCGAGGGCATTGAGCGTCAGCGATGCCGTGACGGCATCGACCGGGTGTGCTTCAAGCGTCGCGTAGAACGACTCGAGATGATCGAAGCCCGTGACCGAGGGGCTCTTGGTGCCCCCCACGATCCCCACCGAGGGCGTCGCGAGGCGCGTGCCGCCGGTGTTGAAGCTGCTGAGATTGAGACGCAGCCCGCTCACGCGCACCTTGTCCGACGCATCAGCACCGAGCGCGGCGCGATCGCCGCGGGCGCGCAGTTCCATGTCGGTGGGATCGATCGCCGCGAAGTGCGATGCGATGACCGAGGGGGTCGTGGTCGGCGCGTAGGCGGGAAGCTGATAGACGCGCTGCAGGGCGTAATACGCCGCGCGCGGATAGAGGGGGAAGAGCCCCTTGCTGTCAGCGGGGCCCTTGGCCGTAATCCCCCACCACTCTTCGTTCATGTTGTTCTCGCCACGCGTATAGTCATCGCTGTACGCGTCGGCGGGCCACGAGGCATCGGTGTTGTGCACATCGAGCAGCGATTCCTGCCCGGTCTTCCACCAGCCATCACTCCACTGGAAGGTGAAGCCGCCAATGGCGTTCCCCACCTGCCCTTTGCCGCTGGTCTGCTCGTAGATCTCGCGCCACTGCGCCAGCAGATAGCGGGCCTGCATCCGCTGATCTTCGCGCAGCGTCTTGGCATTGAAGGCGTCGGCCCCGAACTCGGTGAACATCATCGGCAGTCCGAGCTTGTCCTTCACCACCTGAAACGCATCCCGGAACGACAGGCCGCGATACATGTTCGTACCGAAGATGTCGATCCCCTTTGCTTCGCGGGCAATCAGATCCACGTACTGCACGTCGCCGTTGGCCATCGCCACCAGGTGGCTGCCATCGCGCGCCTTCATCGCGCGTGCCGCCTCACCTACGAGCGAGTAGAGATAGCGCGCCTTTGCGGCATCACGCTCGCCCACCGGCAACGCTTCGGTCTCCGCAGACTTCCAGCTGAGCCCGTAGTTGTTCTCATTGCCGAGCAAATACATCAGCACGCCGGGCGTCCCACGGAATTCCTCCGCCAGCGCCGTAACTTCGGCGAGCAAGGCGGCGCGCACCTTCGGATCGGCGTAATTCGTGTTGGCCGCGTACACCCCCTTGATGGTGGTGCCGTAGCGACCGAGCGCATGATTCAGGACCGTGTAGATCCCGTACGTCTCGTAGATGTACTTCACCCAGCGCGGCGGAATACCGACATACTGCCGGATCGCATTCACGCCCATAGCGCGGAGCAGCGTCATCTCGCGATCGAGCGCGGCCTTGATGACGGCATCCGGCTGCGTCCACAGGCTGTACGCGTAGTTCTGGCCGATCGGGAAATAGTCCCAGTTCATCCCCTGAATGAGGAAGTCGCGGCCATCGACCTGCAGGCGCGACCCGGCGGCATCAGCCACCACCCGGACCGATTGGGCCGGCAACGTCGCCGCGGGGAGCGCGACGGCGGTCAGGGCGAGCGACAGGCACGCCGTCAGGCGGATCCAGCGCGCACGCCGTCCATGGGACGCGTGCTGGGCGGAGCGGCTCATGCGAGCCTCATGGGGAGGGGAGCGGACGGGGGCCGCCCCCGGCATTCAGGGGGGCGGCGACTTTGTTCGACAAGACAACAAAGTGGAATTCCGACCGGGGACTGTCAAGCCGCACACGCCCCGAATCGCCCCCCCAAACGGCCCTGGAAACCGCCCTAGAAGCCGCCCCCCGGCGCCCGGTAGACCACCCGGCCGTTGAACAGCGTCAGCAGACACTTCGCGTCCTTGATCTCGGGGGTCGGCACCCGGGTGACATCCCGGTCCCAGATCGCCAGATCGGCGTACTTCCCGGGCTCAATCGACCCGATCTTTTTCTCCAGGAACATCTGCCGAGCCGCCCAGATGGTGACCGCCTTGAGTGCCGTCATCGCGTCCACCGACTCGGTCGTCCCAAACGGGGTCGGGCCATAGGTCCCCAACAGCGTCTCCCGGGCCACCGCCGACCAGATCCCGTAGCGCGCCGGAAAGGGGGTCACCCCGTAGTCGGAGCCATTGGCCCAGATCATCCCCTTCGCCCGGAAGGTCCGGAAGGGATTGAGCCGGAGCGACCGGGCGGGCCCGAAATTCCCCGCGTAGGTGTCCCCCAGCCACCAGGCAAAGCTCGCCGACGGCTCCGGATACCCGGCATCCATCGTCTTCTGGAGCCGCGCCATGACGTCCATCGCATGGTCGCTGGGCAGGTTCGCATGAATGATCCCGTGGCGGAGGCCGCGCTTCGGGTTCTCCCGCATCGCCTGGTCGTAGCTGTCCACCACCCAGTCAATGCCATGGTCGCCAATGGAATGCACCGACACGTGCATCCCAGCGTCGTGGAACATCCGGATGAGCATCCGCACCGTATCCGGATTGGAGGCCGGATAGCCGAGGTTGTCGGCGTCGAGATCCTTGAAGTCCTTATTCCACGGCTGATACATCCAAGCGGTGCGCGCCCCACCGGAGCCGTCGATGTACAGCTTCACGCCTCCGGCAATGAGCCGGTCATCGCCGGTGGATTCATAGGGACGCGAGGTCGCGGCCCGTTCGGCGATCAGCCGCTTGGCGCCTTCCACGGTGCGCCCACCCTGCCAGAGGGCGAAGACGCGCACGGAGAGCGCGCTGTCGGCGAGCACTTTGCGGTAGAGCTCCCAGCTGCTGGCGGGGATCCCGGGGTCCTTGAGCCCCGTCATCCCCTCAGCGTTGAACGCCTGCACCATCCCGCGGATCCCCTGCTCCGTTTCGGCCGCGGTGCGTGGCGGGATGAGACGACGGACCAGCCCCTGCGCCCCCTCCTTCAGGACCCCGGTGGGGGTGCCATCGGGGGCATGATCAATCGTCCCGGCCGGCGGATCTTTGGTTTCCTTCGTGATCCCGGCGAGCCGCAGCGCGACGGAATTCGCGACCCCGTAGTGGCCGGTGGTCTGCGTGAGGTACACCGGATGGTTCGGCGACGCGGCGTCGAGATCCTTGGCCGTGATGAGCCGCCGCTCGGCGAGCTTCCCTTCGTCCCAGCCACGCCCCGTGATCCAGCTCCCGGGCGGGAGGGTGGCGGCTTTGCCGCGGATCGCGGCCGCGACGTCGGCCATCGACTTCACGGCGGGATAGCTCAGATCGATGACGAAGAGGCGATCGGCGCCGCTCCCGGAGAAGTGCGCGTGGGCGTCAAGGAGCCCCGGGGTAACGGTTCGTCCCTTGAGGTCAATCCGCTGCGCCCCCGGCGCGGCCAACCGTTCCATCTCGGCGGTCGTGCCAACGGCCAGGATGCGATCGCCGGCAATCGCGACCGCCTGCGTCACACGCTCCGCGCTGTCGACGGTGATAACGCGGCCGTTGAGTAGGAGGAGCGTGGCCTGTGCGGCCGGCTGCGCCACGGGCTGCGCCACGGGCTGCGCCACGGGCTGCGCCACGGGCTGCGCCACCAGCCGCGCCACCAGGATCGCCGCCATGATGAACACGGGGACCGCCATGGCCAGACGCCGGGGGAGCGGGGCCTTTGGACGTGCAGACATTAGCGGGCTCCTGCCATGGTGAGGACCGTCTCCCACTCTGAGGGACGGACGGGGACGACCGACAGCCGTCCCACTTTGATGAGCGCCATCTCCTGCAGTGCGGCCGCCGCTTTGATCTCCGGCAGCGTCACGGCGCGCGGGAGTGCCTCCACGGCGCGCACATCGACCATGAACCAGGTCGGCGTCGCAGGATCAGAATCCGGGTCGTGATAGGCATGCGTCGAATCAAAGGCGGTGTGATCGGGATAGCCCTCACGCACCACTTCACAGATGCCGACAATCGCCGACGGTTCCGCGTTGCTGTGATAGTAGAAGGCAAGATCGCCGCACTTCATGCCATCGCGCAGAAAATTGCGCGCGCCACTGTTCCGCACGCTGTCCCAGCAAGTGGTCTGCTTCTGCGCGGCCCGCAGATCGTCGAAGGAGAACACATCCGGCTCCGACTTGATGAGCCAGTAGCGTCGCTCCCCCAGCGCCCGAGGCGCGAACACCTCGGCCCACTTCCCCTGCTCATACGGCATCGACTGCGGCGCCTTTTTGACCGCCGCCTTCGTGGCGGCAGGCTTTGTGACCGCCGCCTTCGTGGCGGCAGGCTTTGTGACCGCCGCCTTCGTGGCGGCAGGCTTCGTGGTGGGCGCGGATTTTTTGGCCGGGGCTTTCTTCACGGCCGACCGCTTGGCGGGCGCAGATTTCTTGGCAGGCATGGACATCGGGGTGAAGGCGGGTCAGCCGGAACCGGGCTGTGCGATAAGTTAGTGGGCACTGGCCGCCGCGTCCCCTCCCTCTTCCGCCGCGAATATGCCTCGATCCATCGCTCTGCTCCGTCGTTATGCCCCCGTGGCCGTTCAGGTGTGCTTGGCCCTTGGAGTCCCCGGGACCATCTGGGCGCAACGACCAGCACCGGGACCGGGCGCACTGGTCATTGTCGGCGGCGGTACGCAGCCGCAGGCCCTCGTGCAAGAGTTTGTCCAGCTTGCTGGAGGACCAGGGCGTGCCCGCATTGTCGTCTTGGCTCAGGCCAGCGCCACCGGGGCCACGAGTGGCGAGGAAAAGGCCGCACAGCTGCGGGCGATGGGTGCCGAAGCCCGCAATCTGTGGATCACGCGCACGGAGGCCGATCAGGATTCGATCGTGCGCCTGTTGGACGGAGTCACCGGCATCTGGTTCGGCGGCGGCGACCAGAACCGCCTGATCGCCGCATTGCGTGGGACCCGCGTCGAAGCGGCGCTGCATGCCCGCCATGCGGCCGGCGCGGTGGTGGGCGGCACCTCAGCGGGCGCCGCAGTGCTCTCCACCCCCATGATCACTGGGACCGAGCTGCTCCCCACCCGTGACAGTACCGAATCGTGGACGCGCGTCCAGCGTGGCACCGTGCAGGTGGACAGTGGCTTCGGCTTTGTACGCTCGGCGATCATAGATCAACATTTCCTGCGCCGGAAGCGGCACAACCGCCTGCTGAGCCTTGTGTTGAGCACGGCACCGTATCTTGGCGCCGGGATCGACGAAGGGACGGCGATCATTGTCGAACCCAGCGGACGGTGGCGGATCGCCGGCGCGAGCAGTGTGCTGATTGTGGACGCCCGTGACGCCCAACGCTCGTCACCGGACGCCCCAGTGCTCGGGGCATCCGGCGTTCGGCTGCACCTCCTCAGTCACGGTGCAACCTTTGACCCAGCCAGCGGAAAGGCCACGCAGCCGACCGCGCAGCCGACCACGCGACCGTAAACACCGAGGATCGCCACGCCGTCAGAACGTCGGACGGCGTGCCCCGTGGTTCGTCGCCTGCTCAAACGCATACGCCATCTGCAGCAGGCTCCAGTCACCGCGGTGCTTGCCCACAATCTGCACGCCCACCGGTAGCCCGCTGGCGGTAAACCCACCGGGCACGGAAATCGACGGGCAGGCCGTCATCGTGATGTACCAGCAGCTGCGCATCCAATCGATGTACGTCGGCATCGTCACACCAGCCACTTCGGTGGGCCACGTCGCCGTCACGGCAAAGGGCTCCATCTGCGTCACCGGCAGCACGAAGTAGTCGTATTTCTGGAAGAACTGATACATCTGCGCATACATCTTCGCCTGCCGCGACTGGGCCTTGGCGACATCGGCACCCGTGTTGCGCTCCGCCTCACGCACTTCCCACTGCACGGTGTCCTTCACCAGCTCCGGATGGTCACGCACGAGCGCGGCATAGCTGTTGTGATACGCTAGATGACGCAGCACCGGAAACGCCTCCGCGATGCCAGTGAAATCGGGCTCCGCCTCTTCCACCACGCACCCCAGCGCTTCAAACGCCGATCGATTCGCATTCACCACGCGACGGATCTCGGGCTCGAAGGGGATGCCACCGAGCTCCTTGAACCACGCGACACGCGCGCCCTTGAAGCTGCGCTCCAGCGGCTGCCGAAAGCGGTCACCGGTTTCATCGATCGATAACGGGTCCGGGGCATGCGGGCCGACGATGGTGCTGAAAAAGAGCGCCACATCACCAACGGTACGCGCCATGGGGCCCGCCATGGAGAGCGGCGACCAGGAGCCGTCATCATCGGTCACGCGTCCCGGCGACGGACGGAACCCAACGATGTTGTTCCACGCGGCCGGATTCCGGAGTGAGCCGCCGGTATCACTGCCATCGGCGATCGGCACCATCCCGGAGGTCAGCGCCGCCGCCGCCCCACCGCTGCTGCCACCCACCGTCCGATCAAGGTTGTACGGGTTGTGTGTGGCACCAAAGACGCGATTGAAGGTGTGCGACCCCGCACCGAATTCCGGCGTGTTCGTCTTGCCGAGCGTGATCGCACCGGCCGCACGGATCCGCTGCACAATGAGCGCATCCTTCGTGGGGACGTTGTCCTTGAAGGCGAGCGAGCCATAGGTGGTGCGAATGCCGGCCGTATCGACGAGATCCTTGTGCGCGACCGGCAGCCCATGCAACGGGCCAAGCACCGCGCCACGCGCCTGCGCTTCATCGGCTTTGGCCGCGCCCGCCATCGCCTGCTCTGCCACGAGCGTGACGATCGCATTCACCTTCGGGTTCACCCGCGCAATCCGATCGAGATGCGCCTGCATCACCTCGCGCGCCGAGACCTGCTTGGAGCGGATACGGGCCGCCAGATCGCGCGCCGTAAGCGTGCACAGCTCATCGCCGGCAACGGACGGAGAGGACATAGACTCTGCAGTGGGGGAGGCGGACGCTGGAGAGTCCGGAGAAGCGGCGCGACCCGTGGAGGGGAGCGCACCGGTGAGTGCCGCAGCACCCATCAGCTGACTGAACTGGCGACGACTGATGGCGTCAGACATAAGGAAGGGGGAAAGGCAGACCGGTCACGGCCACGGAACCACGGCGATCCTGTCACTGCGCCAATGCACCCCAATGCTACACACCCACCCCTCTGACGCAACATGGCGGCGTCCCCCGTCTTGCAACCGCGGGGGCCGTTTGTGCATTCGTTGGACAGTTGCGTGTCTCCCTTCCTCTCCCGAGCCTGTCCCCCGTGACTCCCTCCCGTTGGCGTATTCCGCTGGGCGCCGTGCTGGTGCACCTGTGCATTGGCTCCGTGTACGCCTGGAGCACGCTCAATCGCCCCATTCAGGCGCTCTTCCCCGATCAGCCGTGGTGGTTCAGTCCGCCGTACACGACTTTCACGACGGCATTGATGCTGCTGGGGCTCAGCGCCGCCATCGGCGGCCCCTGGGTGGAGCGGCATGGGCCACGAGCAGCGGCACGGGCAGCGGCGCTCTGCTTTGGCACGGGGCTGCTTATTGGTGGGACGGGGCTGTCGCTGCACCAACCGATCCTCGTCTTCCTCGGTATGGGGCTCGTCGGGGGCGTCGGATGCGGCCTCGGCTACATCGCCCCCGTCAGCACCCTCGTGAAGTGGTTCCCGGATCGGCGGGGGATGGCCACCGGGCTCGCGATCATGGGCTTTGGCGGCGGGGCGTTTCTCGCTGGCTACCTGAACGTGGCGCTCATTGCCCGCTTCGGGATCGCGACCACGGTGATGGTGCTGGGCGTGGCGTATCTGCTCATCATGCTCACCGGGGCGCAGCTGCTGCAGCCGCCACCGGCCGGTTGGGCGCCGGCGGGATGGACGCCCCCGACGGAGACCGATGCCATGATCACGCGGGTCAGTGTGACGCGTGATGTCGCCATCCGGACGCCACAGTTCGCGTTGCTCTGGGGGATGCTGCTGATCAACGTCACCGCGGGGA
>JBEIUK010000308.1:0-2574 GCA_040374415.1 Gemmatimonadaceae bacterium
AGTAGCTCGCGCCTCGCGGCGCAGTCGTCCGCCAGCGACACGCCGGTGCTGGCGGTTGCCGCCGACAGCAGCCTGCGACAACTGATCAAGTTGCGCGATGGGTCGACGGTGCTGGGGCGCATCACGCAGTCGTGGGGCGATTCGGCGCGCGTGGAATCGATGGCCGGCACGCTGATGCTGCGACGGGACCGGGTGACCTCCGTGAAGCTGGTCCCTGCCTCGTCGATTCACGATGGTGTCTACTGGCCGGAGGACCCGAACAGCACGCGCCTCTTCTTTGGTCCCACCGGCCGCGTGCTCCGCAAGGGTGAGGGCTACATCAGCAATCACTGGATCTTTCTGGTGGACGGCTACGCCGGCATCACCGATCGCTTCACCCTCGGCGGCGCGATGTCGATCCTGCCGTCGGACAATATCCTGAAGAACAATGTGTATTTCATCTCGCCGAAGTTTGCGCTGACCCAGTCGGAGCGGCTCAATACGGCGGTAGGCGTTTGGGTGGGCGCGGCACCCTTCTCGAAGGAGGTCGGCGCCGTCAACAGCTTTGGGATCGCGTATGGGGTGGCCACCTGGGGTGGCCGCGATGGCACGATCACCTTTGGCGGCGGCTACGGCTTCGCCGAGGGGAAATTGGCGCGTAATCCCGTGGTGATGCTGGGGGGCACGCGCCGGATCTCACGGCGCGTGTCATTGGTCACCGAAAACTGGCTCTTCCCCAATGTGAATCACCCGCTGATCTCCGGCGGCATCCGGACCCACGGTGAGAACCTGTCGTGGGACTTTGGGCTGATCACGGTCCCCGGCAGTGGGAATGTGCTTGTGCCCTGGTTCGGCGCGGCCTGGAAGTTCTAGCGCCGCCCGTTCACGCCCCGCAGTGGTGCGAGCGCGGTCGCACTACAGCGGGGCGGTGAAGTACAGGTCAGTGCGCCAGCGGGCGCCGGTGGAGAGGCCGCGCGCCACATCAATGCGGAAGAGGCCATCGAGGACACTGAGCCCAACCCCCGCCCCACGCAGCGGCGCCGTGCCCGCAAACGCTTCGCGTCGCCCGGCCCACCCGGCATCGTAGAAGAGCACCGGGCGCAGGGCGCGGCTGCGCGTCCCCACTTCGAGGCGCGTCAGCCAGTACGCTGTGCCGTCCTGCAGACCGGCCACCTGCCCGCGCACGGTGCGCAGGCCGCCGAGGTACCATCGACGTTGTGCCGGAATGCGTCCGGTGGAGGTACCACCGCTCGCCGTCAGCGCCACCGCGATGGGGCCGAGTGGGCGCGCGATGGTCGCATCCGCCGAGCCACGGGCATAGGCATAGGTGCCGGTACCGGCTTCGCCGCGTGTCACGAGCGTGAGGCGAGACCGCTCGGGATTTTCACCGAAAACGCGCGACCAGCTCCCGGCCACGCCGGTGATCGCGAGCGGCTCCGAGAGAATGTTACGCTGGAATTGCCGCCCCGAGAGTGCCCGGGCAAAGGAGAACGTCCGCGCCACGGAGGAGTCACCAGCGGTCCACTGCCGCTCGACAAAGAGCTTGTACGACACCGCCCCTTTGGTCCCCGTGCGCTCCTCGCCGAGCTCCACCCCGTAGCTCCGGTAGTAGAACCCTTCATCGCGACCGTAGAGCAATGCAGGAAGCGACGCACCAAACGACAACGCGCCCGCCCACTCGGGATTTGCGGCGTTCAGTCGATGATAGACCGTCGCGGTCACCGTGCGGGGCCCGGCGCTCCGCGCCAGCGACAGCTCTCCGTTGGCATGCAGATCGGCGAAGCCCAAACGCCCGACGGCCGACACCGTGAAACCGGCGCCCAGCGCCTGCGTGGCCCCAAGGCCCAGCGAGAGCCCTTCAATGCGGTTGTAGCGAATGAGGTCGATGCCGGTGCGGAGCTTCGGCCATTGTGGCGCAAAGCCCGACTGGAGCGACATGCCGAGCATGGAGCGGAGTGACGCGGCGCTTCCCTCGTCGAAGAGCGTTTCCGTGGCAGCCATCGCCGGCGGCAAGGCGGCCGACGTGGCCAGCTTCCGTTCGTCGCACGGTTCGCGATAGGCCACCCGCAGCGCGCCCTGATAGCGCGTCTCCACGCGGGTCCACATGGAGTCGGTGGCACATTGCCGCGCCTTCGCCACGGTCATGTGCACCGTGCTGTCCTTGACCGGCGCCTTCGGGGCGCCGGCGCCAGTACCGGGTCCGACGCCAACGCTCACGGCGACGCGCCCACGCGAACCTGATCGCCCCCCGGCGGTCGGCGCCCCGGCCTTCACGACCCCTGCGGAATCCGTCGGGACCGACACCACCGTATCCCGCTGCAGCGAATCCAGCGCCGCGCCGCGAAGCACCGGTGGCATCATCGGCAGCGTGAAATTCCCGTTCACCTCGTCGTAGGTGAACTTCTCGTTGAAGGTGAAGGGAACGCGCAGAAACCCGATCTGCGCATTGGCCGTCGCGGAGTGGGAGCGGGGGAGCCAGAAGCGTCCCTGATAGAGCCCGTATTCGACCGTGATGGCATCGAGGGCGGCCTTGGCCGGGCGAAAGGCAAACTTCACCCAGGCCGGCGGTCCATCGGCCGGCGGTCCTTGGGCAGC
>JBEIUK010000054.1:0-14337 GCA_040374415.1 Gemmatimonadaceae bacterium
ACCACCAGCGCGTCGGTGCTGCTCTTCACCTTCCGCATGCTGGCGGAGGGGCGGACGGCGGTCCCGATGGCCGGGATGGGGGCGATCACGGCGCACCTCGCGGCGCAGCTGCCGGCGGGAACGATCCGCACGGGGGTGGGGGTGCAGCAGGTCACGGTGGCGGACGCCCGAGTGACCGGGGTGATGCTCACCGACTGTACCAAGGTGGATGCGACCGATTTCGTGCTCGCGACCGATGCGGCGGCCACGGTCACGCTGGCGGCGACGGCGGGGGTAACGCTCCCCGCGGCGCCCAAGGGGCTTGGCTGCACCACGCTCTACTACACGACGACCGGTGTCTCACCGATTCCTGGCCGCGCGCTCTGGTTGAATGCCAATGCTGGCGCCGTGGTGAGTCATGCGGTGACGCTCACCGAGGTCGCGCCGTCGTATGCGCCGGCCGGGACGCAGTTGATCGCGGCCACCGTGGTGGGAGCGGCCGCCGATCAGGACGATGCGAGCCTTGACGCCGCCGCGCGCCGCGAGCTCCAGCAGATGGCGGCATCGGGTGGGATCGCGGCGGGGGCCCAGGCCGTCCGGGCGCTGCAGCATGTCGCGACCTGGCGCGTCCCCTTCTCCCAGTTCGTCCAGCCGCCTGGTTCCATGGCCACGCGTCCCGGACCTTCTATGGGGCTCCCGGGGCTTTGGCGGGCCGGGGAACAGCTCCATTCGAGTTCCCTCGAAGGGGCGGCGCGGGGCGGCCAGCTGGCGGCGGCGGCCGTGCTGGCGCGCTGAGGTGCCGTTGCCGTGGTCAGCGCGACCGGCTGACCACGACGACGGGACTCATCACCACCGATCGAGCGCGTTGCCGATCGTGGGGGTCGGTGGCGCGAGGCTGGTTCGCGCGGCGATCACCTGCTCCGCCACCGCTTCCGGCCCGGTGCCCCCCGGAATGTTGCGGGCCGCCAGCGACGCCTCGGCGCCCAGCGCATCGCGCGCGTCGTCGCCGAAGAGCGGATGCGCCGCGGTGAAGCGGTCGGCCGGCAGGGCGTCGAGTTCGATCCCCGCCTCTTCCGCCTGCCGCACCAGTGAGCCCACCGCGCCATGCGCTTCGCGGAAGGTGGCGCCCTTCTTCACCAGATAATCGGCGAGATCGGTGGCCATCATCGCGCTCGAGACGGCGGCACGCATCCGCCCCCGCTCAAAGCGCAGCTCCGCAATCGCGCCAGCCATCGCCGGCAACACCAGCAGCAACAGATCGACCGCCTGGAAGAGCGCGCGCTTGTCGTCCTGCAGATCCTTGCTGTAGCCGCTCGGGAGTCCCTTGATCGTGCCCAGCAGCGAGACGAGATCGCCAATGAGGCGCGCGCCGGAGCCACGGGCGAGCTCGAAGACGTCGGGATTCCGCTTCTGCGGCATCATGCTGGAGCCGGTCGAGAAGCCGTCGCCGAACTTCACGAAGCCAAACTCGCTTGAGCCGTAGATGATCAGATCTTCGGCGATCCGCGAGCAGTGCACCGCGGTCATCGTGCAGGCGAAGAGCGTCTCCGCGACGAAATCGCGGTCGCCGGTGGCGTCGATGCTGTTCGGCGAGATCGCCTGGAAGCCGAGCGTTTCCTTGATGAGGACGCGCGAAACGGGGAAGGCACTGCCGGCGATCGCGCCGGATCCCAGCGGCAGCATCGCGGCGCCGCGCTCCGCCTGTGCGAGGCGGGTGCGGTCGCGGTCGAGGGGCCAGAAGTGCGCGAGCAGCCAATGCGTGCCGCTGACGGGCTGGGCGCGCTGCAGATGCGTGTAGGCCGGGAGGATCGCCTCGGTGAGCGTCTCCGCCTGCGTGAGCAGCGCCTGTTGCAGTTCGCGAATCGCGGTATCGAGGCGACGGCAGGCCTCCATCGTCCAGAGCCGGGAGGCGGTGGCCACCTGATCATTCCGCGAGCGCCCCGTGTGCAGCTTGGAGGCGACGGTGCCGGCCTCCTCATGGAGCAGCCGGTCGATCATCGTGTGGATGTCTTCGTCGGTGCCGATCGGCTGGGCGCCGCCGGCGATCCGCTGCGCCACGCGATCGAGCCCTTCCTGCAGGGCGTCGCTCTCCTCCGTGCTGACCACGCCGGCGTGGCCCAGGGCGAGCGCCCAGGCCTTCGAGAGCCGGATGTCATGCGGCCAGAGGCGGAAATCGGTGCCGATCGAGCGGTTAATGGCGTCGAGGAGCGGCGACGGGCCGCCGGCGAAGCGGCCGCCCCACAGCTTGTGGGTGCTGGACTCAGGCGTGGTCATGCCACGGTCTCACAGGCAAGGCGGGAGCCGGCCGAGGCCGGACCGCGTGAAAAAGTATGCAGCGCGCCCGCATAGTTAGGCATGCGGAGGCGTGTGGAGTTAATCGCGGAGATACGACTGCAGCCGCCGCACCACCCGTTCCCGGCCGGCGACGGAGCGACAGATAATGAGCACCGTATCGTCGCCGGCCAAGGTGCCGGCGATGTCGGGCCACTCGAGTTGATCGAGCGCCTCAGCCACCGGCTGCGCCCCGGACTTCATCGTGCGGGCCACCACGAGCACCTGTACCCCTTCGACGCTTGTGAGCAGCTGCGGGAGCATCGCTTCCAGCTGACGGAGACTGTCGTCGGCGCCGCCCGCGTCGGGGAAGGCGTAGCGCACATGGCCGCTGTCATCGGGGATCCGGGCGAGCCGGAGCTCCCGCAGGTCACGGGAGAGTGTCGACTGCGTCACATCCCAGCCACGGCGGAGCAGCTGCTTGCGCAGCTCCTCCTGGCTGGCCACGGCCTTCGCCGTCACAATCTCACGAATCGCGTGGTGTCGCTCGGACTTGTTGGGCACACCCGCTCCGGGGCACTGGATTGACAGCGTGAAGATGCAAAATTATGCATAAGTCATGCATAATCTGCATTCTATCCGGGTCGGGGTCCTTGGCGCCAGCGGCTATTCCGGGCGCGAGCTGTGCGCGCTGGTGGCGGGGCATCCGCACTGCACGCTGGCGTTCGCCACGGCCAACGCCCAGCGCGGGACGACGCTGCGGGTGCGGGCCGGCGGCCGGATGCATGACATCCCCCTCGTGGCGGCCGAATCGGTCGATCTCGGCTCGGCCGACCTGATCTTTGCCGCGCTGCCGCATGGCGCGTCGGCGGAGTGGGTGGCGAAGGCGCTGGCGGCGGGGGCGCGGGTGGTCGATCTGTCGAGCGACCTCCGTCCCGGACATGGCGGGGTGAGCCATGGCTTGCCGGCCGGGGTCCCGGCCGATGCCCCGTATGGATTGCCGGAGCTGTTCCGGGAGCCGGTGCGTGGTGCGCGGGTGGTGGCCAACCCGGGCTGTTATGCCACGAGCATCCTGGTGGCGCTGGCCCCGCTGGCGCGCGCCGGGCTCATTGCTCCTGGCGGGCTGGTGTCGATTGCCGCGGCGAGCGGCGTGAGTGGGGCGGGGGCGTCGCCGAAGCTCGAGTATCTCTTTGCTGAAGTGACGGAGAACTTCCGCGCCTACGGGGTGGGGAACAGTCACCGGCATCTGTTTGAGATGCGCGATACGATGGCGCGGCTTGGGGCGGATTGCGATCTGCTCTTCACGCCGCATCTGTTGCCGGTGGATCGTGGGATTCTGTCCACGATCACGGTGCCGCTGGCCGCGCCGCTCGCCGACGGCGATGCGCTCGCGCCTTTTCGCGCGATGTATGCCGATGAGCCGTTTGTGGAGATCACCCCTGATCTCCCCGCCCTGGCCGATGTGCAGCATCGCAATGTGGTGCGGCTGTCGGCGCGGGTGCCGAGTGGGGTGCGGACGCCAACGCTGCTGGTGTTCAGCGCGATTGATAATCTCGTGAAGGGGGCGGCGGGGCAGGCGATGCAGAACGCCAACCTCATGTTCGGCTTTCCGGAGACGGCGGGGCTTCCACTGTGACCGCGAGTGCTGCGCTGTCGCCCGTGACGGACACGGTGGTGGTGAAGCTCGGAGGGCGGACGCAAAGCGATCCGCTGCTTCCGGCGGCGCTGGCCACGCTCTGGCAGTCGACCGGTGGCCGGTTGGTGCTTGTGCATGGCGGCGGCGATCAGATCAGCGCGCTGCAACGGCTGCGTGGTGAGGAGCCGGTGTTCGTGGGTGGGCGTCGCGTGACCACGCCCGGCGTGTTGGAGCTGGTGCGCATGGTGCTCTCCGGTTTGGCGAACAAGCAGTTGGTCTCGGCGCTCACCGCGGCCGGTGCGCCGGCGGTGGGGATTTCCGGTGAGGATGCCGCGCTACTGCGGGCGGTGCCGATTGATGTCGCGACCTTCGGCCAGGCCGGGACGCCGACGCGGGTGGAGCGGCGGGTGATCGATGCGCTGCTCACGCAGGGGTATCTGCCGGTGATCTCTCCGGTGGCGACCCATGAGGATCAGACGGTCGGTGGGGCGCTCAACGTGAACGGTGACGATGCGGCGGCGGCGATCGCAGCCGCGCTCGGGGCGCGTGAGCTCTTTTTGTTGGCCGATGTCCCCGGCGTGCTGGACGAGGCGAAGGCGCGGATTCCGGAGCTGTCGCGTGATGCCGCTGCGGCGCTGGTGTCGAGTGGTGTGGCGGTGGGTGGCATGGCGGCCAAGCTCGAAGCCGGGGCGCTCGCACTTGCCGGTGGCGTGGGCCATGTGCGCATTGGGGATTTGGCGGCGCTGACGGTGCCCGAGGCGGGCACGGCGCTGCGGTAGGCGCGACGCAATTCGTAGTACTGATGGTTTCCTGCTGGACTTCCTGATTTATCGAGACTGTTGCCCATGACTGCCCCGACTGCTCCCGCTGCTGCTGCCGCTGCCACGTCCGCCATCCTTGGCACGTACAAGCGGCAGAAACCGCTCTTTGTGCGCGGCGAAGGGGTGTATCTGTACGACGAGGCGGGGACTCGCTATCTCGACTTCGTGGCCGGGATCGCGGTGACGTCGCTGGGGCATAAGGACGCCGGGGTGACGCAGGCGATCGAAGAGTCGCTGGCGACGGGGCTCATTCACACGTCGAATCTCTATCGGACGGCGCCGGGGGAAGCGTTGGCGGCGTGGTTCGTGGAGCACTCGTTTGCGTCGAGCGTCTTCTTCGCGAATTCGGGGGCCGAGGCGAATGAAGGGGCCTTCAAGTTCGCGCGTCGGTGGGCAGGGACGACGGGACATGCGTCGAAGCATGAGATCATTGCGCTCCGTGGGGCGTTTCATGGGCGGTTGCCGGGGACGCTGGCGGCAACCGATCGGCCGTCGTACCGGTTGCCCTTCCGGCCGCTCATGGGCGGCGTGCGGATCGTGGAGCGCGATCTCAATGAACTGAAGGCGGTCCTCGATCCGGAGACGGCGGCGGCGGTGATCGTCGAGCCGATCCAGGGTGAGGGGGGCGTGCGGGTGGTCGATCCCGAGTTCCTGCGGGGGCTCCGCGCCCTGACGCGGGAGCGGAATGTGCTCCTTATTCTTGATGAGATTCAGTGTGGGCTCGGGCGGACGGGCTCGTTCTTCGCCTATGAGCAGCTGGGGCTGGAGCCCGACATTTTGACGATGGCGAAGCCGCTGGCGAACGGCTTGCCGATGGGCGCGATTCTGGTGAACGGGCAGGTCGCGGCGGCGATGCAGCCCGGCGATCATGGCACGACCTTCGGCGGCGGACCGCTGCTCGCGCATGTCGCGCATCATGTGGTGCAGCGGCTCAGCGATCCGGCGCTGCTGCAGCATGTGCGTGAGACGGGCGCCTGGTTTGGTGAGCAGCTGCGCGCGATCGGCGAGCGCACCGGGATGGTGCGGCAGGTGCGCGGGACGGGGCTCATGTGGGGGATGGATACGCACGAGCCGGCCGCGGCGATCATTGCGCGGGCTTTCGATCATGGCTTGTTGCTGGTGAGCGCGGGCGAGCACACGCTGCGCTTCCTCCCGCCGCTGGTGATCACGCGCGAGGAGCTGGCGGCGGGACTCGCGGTGCTGGAAGCGGCGCTCAAGGGATAGCGCGGGGCGGGGGTGTACAGCCACTGCGATAGTGTTGAGGGAGCAGTAACCAACGAGTGGTAAGTGGTAAGCCTTAGCACTTCGCACTCGTCTGTGACTGCTCCCTCACCACTCCGTCGAGTCTTTCCGACGGTACCAACTGTCAGCCATCAGGGGCTGGCCCTTTCTGTTCCACCCACGCAATATTTCTGCACCTTCACGTGCCTCCGTGAACGGGGCGGTGTGTTGCATGTGGCGTGCGCGGCGAACGCGTGGCGTCGGATCACCCCGCAGTACGGCGACGCTTGGTGGAATGCCCTGTCCTGACGCATCGATCCGGCGATGTGTTCGAGGCCGGACGGGGGCCGCCGCGTCGGTTTCGCGTTAAATTGTCGGCATGCTTCTGCGTGCCTGCCTCCGCTCCGCATCCGCCCTCCTGGCGTCGATGCCCCTGCTGCTTCCGGCGCAGTCCACCACGCGCCCGGTGTCGCCGCCGGCCCCGCGCCCGACGCTCGTCGTGCAGATCACCGTCGATCAGCTCCGCCCCGATTATTTCGATCGGTATGCGTCGCAGCTGACGGGTGGCCTTGGCCGCCTTATGCGGCAGGGGGCCTTCTTCCGGAATGCGCAGCATGACCATGCCACCACGGAAACCGCCCCGGGACACGCGACGCTTTGGTCGGGCCGCTATCCGTCACACAACGGCGTCGTCCTGAATGAACTCGGCGTCCTCGACGCGCAGGCCCCGCTCCTGTACGGCCGTGGCACCGGCGCGTCGCCGTTCCGCTTCCGCGGCACGTCGTTCTTCGACTGGGTCCGCGCACAGGATCCGAACAGCCGCGCGCTCTCTGTCTCCCGCAAAGATCGTGGCGCCATTCTGCCGCTCGGTCGCGCCAAGCAGTCGGTCTTCTGGTACGGGCTCGATGGGCGCTTCACCACCAGCCGCTACTACGGCGATACGGTCCCCACCTGGGTGCAGCAGTTCAATGCGCAGGATGTCACCAAGCCCTACCTCGGCACACCCTGGACGCTGCTCCTCGATCCCTCCGCGTATGCCGAACCGGATTCCGTGGCCGTGGAAAACAGCGGCAAGGATTTCGTCTTCCCGCATCTGCTGACCGCCGATCCTCGTGCCGGGACGAACAGTTTCACGGAATATCCGTGGATGGATGACATCACGGTCGCGTTCGCGCTGGCCGGGGTGAAGGCGATGAAGCTGGGCGCCGGGCCGTCCATGGACGTCCTCGCCGTCTCGCTCTCCACGACCGATGCCGTCGGGCATCGCTATGGTCCGGATTCGCGCGAGCTCCACGATCAGGTGCTGCGTGTGGACCGCGCGATTGGCCGGCTCATGGATTCGCTCTTCGTGCTCCGTGATTCCACCCGGATTGTCTTTGCCCTCAGTGCCGATCATGGCGTCTCGCCCTACCCGGAGCTGCACTTCCCGGGGACCGATCCGGAGCGCGGCCGCGTGAACCCGATGCCTCCCCTCACCACGCTCAAAAAGGCGCTGGTCGCCAAGGGGGTCGACAGCACCGCGGTCGACATCATGGCGGGGATCGTCTTCGTTGACCGGGCGAAGGTGAGCGCGGTCGGGCTCAACGTGGATTCGATGGTGACGGCGCTACAGAAAGCGCTCAAGGCGGTCCCGGGGATGCAGCGCGTTGATCGTGTCCGCGACCTCGCCGCCGCCGCTCGGCGCAACGATGTCATCGCCCGCCGGTGGCTGCATGCCATCCCCACCGATTTTCAGGCGGAACTGACGGTGACCTTTATGCCGTTTGCCTATTGGCCCGGCGTGAAGTACGCCACGCACGGCACACCGCATGACCTCGACGCGCAGATTCCGATCCTCTTCATGGGCCCCATGATCACCCCCGGACGCTACACGGTGCCGGTCCGCTCGGTGGATATCGCGCCGACGCTGGCCGCGATGACGGGCGTGCGTCCGCTGGAAGCGGTGGATGGGCGTCCTCTCACGGAAGCGCTCGCCGGCGCGCAAACCGGCGCCTCCCGTCGCACCCCCCGCGCCCCCGGGCATGGCCGCTGAGCCGGTCGATGATGCGCCGGCGATCGCCCGGGCCTTCGACGAACTGCGCTTTGGGACAACGCGCACGCTGAATCTGCGCGCGCAGCAGCCCACGGCGGTGCAGGCGGCGACGCAGACCGAAGCGTGGCTCCGGATGCTGCAGGTGCAGGGCGGTGGCGAAGCGCTGCTCATCACCGGCCGCGGGAACCGCAGTGTTGATGGCTACTCGCCGGTGCGCGAGGCGATCGTGCGGTTGCTGCCGTCGCTCCGCCGCCGGAATGTGATCAGCGGCTTCGCGGAGCACACGCCAGGCTCGTTTGTCGTGACCTTCGCGCCGGTGACGCAGCTGTTCGAGGCCCCGCGGCGCCGGCGGGAACGCTCGGCGCCGCCCGCGCCGGCCACGCCGGCGGCGCTTGTGGCGCTCGATCCGGAGACGCAAGCGCAGCTCCGCGATCTGGCCGTCATGTCGCTCAGCGTCCTCGGAATTCAATCGCCCACGCGCGCACAGCTCGAGGACGAAATGCATCGGCAGTTTGTGGCACTCACCGCCGCCATCCCGGCGGGCGGTGATCAGGAAGCGTTGCTGCAGCAGGCCATGCTGCGCGCCGCTGATGAGTACGACAGCGCCCGCTGACCGGCGCTGGCCCACGACGCACGCTGTTGTTGCTGGTGTTGGTTCCCTCCCACCCGAGATCCCTGTGCCTGCCTCCTCGTCTCTTGGGGCGCTGACCCGCCGAGTCAGCCCCGCCACGGTCCCTTCCGCCATGGCCTCGTCGGCCCTCGCGCTCGCGGCGATTGCCCTGCTGCAGGGGGCGTCCCTGCAGGCGCAGTCGGCCCCGGTCACCGGCATGGTCGGGTTCTCCCCCGCCACCGCCAACTCGCAGCGTACCGTTGAGCAGCAGGCCATCCTCGGCCCTGTGCCGGCGCGCGCCAATGAACGCTCGGCCGCGCTCTCGAAGGAGCCGCATGTCGCCGGCACACCGGCGCAGGCGCGCACCCGCGATTACGTCATTGCGCAGATGAAGGCGATGGGGCTCGAGACGGAAGTGCGCACCTACGATGTCTGGCTGCCGCACGCCACGAGCGTGGCCATCACCAAGCTCGGCCCCGACTCGGTCACCCTCGATCTGACGGAGCCCCCCATCCCCGGGGACGTCCCCACGACGTTGCCGCAGTATCTCACGGTGAACGGCTCGAGTGGTGCAGGGGTGGGCACCGGCGAGCTGGTGTTCGTGAACTACGGGCTCATTGAAGACTACGCAACGCTGGATGCGATGGGTGTCTCGGTGAAGGGGAAGGTGGTGTTGGCGCGCTATGGCCGGAGCTTCCGCGGCATCAAGGCGCGCGAAGCCGAAAAGCGTGGCGCGGTCGCGGTGCTGATCTATACCGATCCGGCCGACGATGGCTTTGCGCGCGGTGATGTCTATCCCGAAGGCCCAATGCGCCCGAATCGCGGCGTGCAGCGTGGCAGCGTCTTCAATGGCGCCGGTGATCCACTCACGCCGGGGTACGCGAGTCTCCCGGGGGCGCCGCGGCTCAAGCCGGAAGAGACGGCGCTTCCCAAGGTGCCCGTCGTGCCGATCAGTGCGGCGAATGCCGAGATCCTGTTGCGTGGGGTGCGGGGAACGGCGATTCCGCAGGCATGGCAGGGGGGGATGGGGCTTCGCTATCACGTGGGCCCCGGTCCGGTGCAGGTGCGCGTCGCCGTCACGACCGATGCGGCGACCAAGGGGACGAAGCAGATCTACAACACGCTGGGCTATCTCCGCGGTACCGAATTCCCCGATCAGTATGTCTACATTGGCGGCCATCGCGATGGCTGGGGTCCGGGTGCCGCCGACAACATCAGTGGCACCGTCAGTATTCTGGAAGCGGCCCACGCGCTGAGTGATCTCGCCGCCAAGGGGATCAAGCCACGCCGCACGATCGTCTTCGCCACCTGGGACGCCGAGGAGTGGGGGCTCGTGGGGAGCAGCGAATATGTCGAAGACGATTCGCTCCGCCTGCAGCGCGGCGCGGTGGCCTACTTCAATCAGGACGTTTCCGCCCAGGGGCCGTCGTTTGGTGGTGGCGGCTCCCCCTCGCTGCGTGGGGTGCTGCGTGATGTCGTGAAGAGCGTCCCGGATCCGAACGGCAAGGGGAGCGTCTACGATGTCTGGCGGAAGAATGCCAACCTCAAGGCGGGTCAGGATGAACCGTCGATGGGCGATCCGGGGGGTGGCAGCGACTTCGCCGGCTTCTACAATCACCTCGGTATTCCGATCGCCGAGTGGGGCTTTGGCGGACCGGCCGGGACGTATCACTCGGCGTATGACACGCATGCGTGGATGGCGAAGTTCGGCGATCCCGGCTTTCAGTATCATGCGGCCTCGGGGCGCATTGGGGCGGCGATGGCGTTGCGCGTCGCGAACGCCGAGATCCTGCCGTACGACTATGTCGAGTTTGCGAAGACGATGCGTGGCTTTGTCGCGCCGGTGGAGAAGATGATGACCGGCAAGCAGTGGTCGACGGCGTCGTTGACCACGTTGCAGCAGTCGATCAGCAGCTTGGAGCAGGCGGCGGCACAGTTTGCGACGGCGCGTGATGTTGCGCTCCGGTCGGGGGTGTCGACGGCGGTGCAAGAGAAAGTGAATGCGTCGCTGCTGCAGGTGGAGCGCGCCTTCGCGCGACCGTCGGGGCTCAAGAGCCGTCCGTGGTATCGCAGCCTCATCTACGCCTCCGATGTCGATAACGGCTATTCGACGATGATCTTCCCCGGCGTTGGTGAGGAGATTCGCTACGGCACCGAGGCGAGCACGGTGGCGGAGGTGCAGGATCTGGCGAAGCGGTTCAATGCGGCGGCCAATGCAGTGCGTACGGTGCGCGCGGCACTGATTGTCCGGTCGCGCTGAGTTCGGAGTGCGGCGTGTTCACTGATCCGCGCTACGCCCGTCAGCTGGTGCTGCGGGGCTTCGGCCCGGCGGCACAGCAGGCGTTGGCCTCGGCGCGGGTCCTGATCATCGGGGTGGGTGGTCTCGGCTCGCCGGCGGCGATGTATCTCGCGGCGGCGGGGGTGGGGGCGCTCACGCTCGTCGATCAGGACACGGTGGATGTCACCAACCTCCACCGACAGCTGCTCTACACGACGCCAGATGTCGGGCGCCCCAAAATTGCGGTGGCCGAGGAGCGGCTGCGGGCACTGAATCCGCTGGTGGCGATCACGACGCACGACGGCAAGCTCACCGCGGCGAACGCCGAGGCGCTGGTGGCCGGGCATACGGTGGTGATTGATGCGACGGATAACTTTCCGGCGCGCTACGCCCTGAATGCTGCCTGTGTGCGATTGGGCGTACCCTTTGTGTACGCCAGCGTTGCGCGCTTTGAAGGGCAGGTGAGTGTCTTCGCGGCGCCGGGCGGTCCCTGTTATCAGTGTCTCTTTCCGGAGCCGCCGACGCCTGGCTCGGTGCCCACCTGTGCAGACGAAGGGGTGCTGGGGGTCGTGCCGGGGGTGCTGGGGCTGTATCAGGCGCTGGAAGCGATCAAGTGCATCACCGGGGTGGGCACGCCGCTTGTTGGGACGCTGTTATTACTGGAGTTGCTGGAGCATCAGCAGCAGCACATTCGTATCGCCCCGCGTGTCGATTGTCCCATCTGTGGGGCCTCCGCGCGTGCGTCGGCATCATTTCACGCTTCGGAACGATCCACCATGTCGCTTGACCCTGATATCTCCCCCGCTGATCTGGCGGCGGCCCGTGCTGCTGGTTCGTCACTCATTGTGCTCGATGTGCGGGAGCCGTGGGAGTACGATCTGGCGCATCTCCCGGCGACCGATCTGGTGCCACTGAACACCTTACCGTCGGCGGTGAACCGACTGGATCCCAACGCGCACTATGTGGTGCTCTGCCATCATGGCATGCGGAGCGAGATGGCCGCGGGGTGGCTGCGCAGTCAGGGGTTCACGCAGGTGCAGAACATGACCGGTGGCATTGATGCCTGGAGTGTGCAGGTCGATGCATCGGTGGCGCGCTACTGAGTCGTGCGCCGCGTCGCCTCGGGGTAGCAAACCCGAGGGTACGGGATAACTTCCTTAGTGAGCCGCCCGTCAATCGGACGGGACGGCGGGACCGTCTGGAGTGCCTGACATGCCCGAGTTTGGAAGCTGGGGGACCGACTGGTGGAAGCCGGTCCTGTTCGTGATGGTGGCGGGACATCTCACCAACATCTGTGTGACGCTCTTTCTGCATCGCGCCCAGACGCATCGTGGCGTGCAGTTCCACGGGCTCGTCGAGATGCCGATGCGGGTGTGGCTGTGGCTGACCACGGCGACGCGCACGAAGGAATGGGTGGCCTGCCATCGGAAGCATCATGCCTTCGCCGATCGCGAAGGGGATCCGCACAGCCCGGTGGTTGACGGGTTGCGCAACATCCTGCTGAAGGGCGCCTTCTATTATCGTCGGGCGGTGCGTCAGCCTGGGGTGCTGGAGAAGTACGGCAAGGGGACGCCGGACGACTGGATGGAGCGGCATCTGCTCGACAAGCGCAGCAGTCTGGGGATCGTGCTGATGCTGGCGATCGACATCTGGCTCTTTGGCTTTTTCGTGGGCCCAGTGGTGTGGGGGGTCCAGATGATCTGGATCCCGTTCTGGGCGGCCGGGGTGATCAATGGGGTTGGGCATGCACTGGGCTACCGGAACCATGACGTGAAGGACGAGAGCCGCAACATCTCGCCCTTCGGGATCATCATTGCCGGCGAGGAGCTGCACAACAACCATCACGCGGATCCGCACTCGGCCAAGTTCGCGCATCGCTGGTTCGAGTTCGACATTGGCTGGATGTACATCACGCTGCTGTCGTTCGTGGGGCTCGCCGAGGTGAAGTATGCGCGCGTCGGGACTCACGTACGGGTGAAGGAGTAACCATGGCTGATGTGGCGTGCACCCGGTGTGGAACGACCCGGGAAGGTTTTGAGCGTGTGCCGTTTCCTGGGGCGATGGGGGCGCGGATCGTCGCCGAGATCTGCAAGGAGTGCTGGGGGCAGTGGCTCAAGCAGCAGACCATGCTGATCAATCATTACGGGCTCAACGTGATGGAGCCGCAGGCGCGGACCTTTCTGACGCGGAACATGGAGGCCTATCTGTTCAAGGCCGGCCAATCCGAGTCGGTGGATACGTCGCAGCAGGGCAACATTGCGTGGTAGCCACACCAGGCTGATGCGCTGCGGTGATGCACAACGCCCCGGATCGCGAAGCGATCCGGGGCGTTTGTGTTGCGGTCATACGCGATGCGAATGACCATCTGTCGATGTCAGTTGACGCGGTGCTGCACTCCTTAATTGACGCCAGCGATGTAGCGGGCGAGCCGTCCGCACCCCGTGCACTTGAGCGTCACGTGTGAATTGGGTGGCGGTGGAGCAGACACGGGATCGCGCATGATCTGACCAGAGCAGGACGGACAGCTGAGAGGCAGTCCCGTCCGGTCTGCGGCGATCAAGTGCAGGGCCTGTGCCGGGTTGTACGTGTTCGGGCGTGGCTTACGCATACTTCGGTATCCTCGCGTCATGGTCGCCGACCATGGTGGGCCGGTCGGCTCTGGAAAGGTATACCGATCGGGAACGCCATTACAGCGGTCCAGCGAAAATACTGAAAATTCAATGTAACCGTCTAACGCATTTTAGACAGTTAGTGCCTGTGTAAATTGTTGATTTGTAACAGGTTGTGCGTGTTTATTCCCACGGCGCCGGGCGGCGCCAGAGCATCCTTTTCAGTCGCCAGGAGCTCTTGGCGGACATTTCGGCGGTCGATCCGGGGGGGAAGAGCTCCGGATCGGCGAATTCGTCGATCATGTCCGTGGCCTTCGCCGACGCTTCGTCGGCCCAGTGCACGATTTCGGCTTCCGTCGTGAGCGGCACCACCGGACTGCCGAACTCCAGCGCCCCGTGATGCGACAGAATGAAGTGCAGCAGCTCGTCGCGCTGCGCCGCAGTGAGCGCGAGCCCAGAGGCGACGAGCTGTCGGTCAAACATCAGCGCGCCCAGCGTGACATGCCCCAGCAGTCGCCCAGTCGAGGTGTGCGAGAACCCCTCGGCCCCCACGGCATACGCCTCGACCTTCCCGATGTCATGCAGCAGAGCGCCGGCCACGACCAGATCGGCATTGGCATGCCGGACGGTGCGCGCGATGTGCCGCGCGATCTGCGCGACTTCCACCACGTGGAGCAGCAACCCGCCCACCTGGGAGTGGTGCCCCTTCACCGATCCGGGGGTCCGCTCAAAGCGTACCCGGAAGGCGTCGTCGGCGAAGAAGAGGTCGACCGCCTGACGGATGGTGGACGACGTGATCGACCCCCGCAGCTTGTCGATCGCATCCCAGAGCCGCTCCATCTCCACATCCACCGTGGGGAGGAACTCCGACGGATCGAAC
>JBEIUK010000237.1:0-4387 GCA_040374415.1 Gemmatimonadaceae bacterium
CGCAATCTCGACGATGGTGGGACTTGGCAACTGGGTGAGGTTGCGGCCTTGTTCGTCGACAGGGGGCGCGATGAGCGTCTGCAGGTGCTGGCCTTCGACGGATCATCTCCGCGGTTTCCCAACGCCCCAACTGTGGCACGCATTTTCGGCAGCGACGCGGCGGACACTGTGGTCAGCGCCGCGGTGCGTAACCATTTCTACGGCGCGGCAGGGGATGATGTCCTCACCGGCGATCGCGGGTCTGATGTGCTCGATGGTGGCGCGGGTCTGGATTCACTCACAGGCGGGGCGGGCGATGATCGGCTCTTCGGCGGTCCCGGAGACGACATCCTGTGGAGCGCGCGCGCAGGAAGTTCCGCCGGGTTTCCCGACAGCGGGCGCGATCTGCTGGTGGGCGGCACTGGCTTTGACCGCTTGCATGCGGGGTCTGGTGACCACGTCCGCGACGCGGACGGTGCGCTGTGGGTGGTGTGGCGTTCCAGCGAGTTTGCGGCCAGTGAAAGGTCGCTCGTATTGGCGCACGACATGCCCGGACTCCAGTGCTTTCGCTCCCCCCGTGACTGGATGCTTTTTTATACCTACCTGCCGGAGCGGCACACGCTCATCGTCAACGGCACCGTGGTCGAGGATTTTCAACCGGGCGAGCTCGGAATCACGCTGCCGACCAGCCGTGCCCCTGAACCGGCGCGCAGTGCGATCGTGGGCACGGCCAACGTGGACCGCCTTGTAGGAACTGCAGCCCATGAGGCCTTCGCCGGTTACGAAGGTGCTGATGCGATCGATGCGTGGGATGGCGACGACGAGGCACAGGGCGGACCGGGCAACGATCGCCTGAACGGGGGCGAGGGCGATGATCGCTTGCGGGGTGAGCTCGACAGCGATGCCCTGTTCGGGCTTGGAGGTGACGATCTGCTGCAGGGCGGACCCGGCATGGATGTGCTGACCGGCGATGACGGCATCGACATCGTCGAAGGCGGAGACGGCGAGGATTTTGTGTGCGGGGGCGATGGTGTCGATGTGCTGCACGGGGGCGAGGGCGGTGATTTCCTCAGCGCGACCGGCATCGTGGGAATGGCCAGCGACGGTTGGCACTTTCGTCTGGCGCCCGTGCCCCGCCCCGGACACGACGTGCTCGACCCGCGAGCGGTGGAAACTTCAGGCATATGGGTCTATCAGCAATTCGAGTTCCGCACGCCCACGGACGACGAAGGCGATCTGCTGTTCGGCGAGGGTGGCAACGACCACCTTCTGGGGAGTGCCGGCCATGACTGGCTCGAGGGGGGTGCCGGCAACGACATCATTGCTGGTGCAGATGGCAATGACGATTTGCTGGGCGGCGACGGCGCCGATCATCTGCGTGGCGGTGGTGGTGCAGATCTCATCCTGGGCGAAGCAGGTGACGATGTAATCGCGGGTCACGGCGGCGACGAAAGCTACTATGAGGATACGGTGGACACCCTCGATGGTGGCGAGGGGAACGATCGGCTGCATGGGGGCGCAGCGGCTGATCTGCTGGAGGGTGGAGCGGGTAATGACACGCTCTTCGGCGATGAAGGCGACGACACCCTGCAGGGGAGCGCGGGACGGGACCGGCTGGAGGGCAATGCAGGCAATGATTCGCTTCACGGGGGGGCCGCGGCAGATCAACTTGCCGGAGGGGCAGGGGATGATGTCCTCGAGGGCGGAGATGACACCGACACCCTCGACGGGGGGGACGGTCGCGATACCTTGTTGGCTGGGGCCGGATCCGATCTCCTGATCGGGGGCTCGGGTGATGACCTTTATCGTGTGGGGTCAGGTGCAGGCGCGGTGGTGATTCGCGACACTGGTGGTCGCAACGTCCTGCATCTGCCCGATCTGGATACCCTTACGAGATTAGCGATGCGTTTCGAGGCGGGTGATCTGCTGCTCTCGGTCGGAACCCCGGCGCTCGCCAAGGCCGCTGCTGACACGGGCGCGATGGTGGAGACGGGGACGAGCCTGAGAGTCATTGGCGGCGAGGCGGGTGTACTGGACGCCGTGCGCTTTGGTGATCGCGGCTACCTGCCATTCACCCATCTCGGCGACTGGGATGAGGCCGGCATTGTGGCCGTTCACGAGAACGCCACGGGGGCGGTGGGCAGCGCGGGGCACGACCGAATTCTCCTCACGGCCGCAGGCGCGCCCGATGCGGGTGCAGGAGATGATCGCTATGAATGGGTCGCCGACATTGCGGGAACCCTGCGGCTTTCGGATGTGGCCGGTGACAATCGGCTGGAGTTGCCTTGGCGTGGTGGCTTGGCACCACGTCTGGAAGGTGCCCTGATGGTGCTTACGGACCCCGTGGGCGGCGCACGCGTGGAGTTGAGCGGCTTTGATCCTTCCGCTCTGCGCAGCGGACCCCGCCCGGTGGGTGAAGTCCATTTCGCTGACGGCAGTCTCCAGACCTGGGACCAATTGGTGGATGCGGTGAACACCCGGCCGCGCTGCGCGGGCGCGCTTCCGCTGTTCGAGGTTCCGTGCGGCACGGGGCGCACCCTCGCGTTACCGGTCGGACTCCTCAGCGATCCCGATCCGGGTGACACCCTGACCCTCGCGCTGGTTTCCCCTGCGCCCGCCTGGGTGCGCGTGGCGGCGGATGCCAGCACCCTCACCGCCAGCCCGGCGGCGCACGTAGCCGGACTCTACAGCTTCACCCTGCGCGCGCGAGATCCTCACGGCGACAGTGTCGATTTCGATGTCGAGATTCGCGTCTTGCCCGCGACACGCGCCGCGGCCACCGCGCTTGCCGATGGCCTCACAGGCACTGCGGCTGCGAACGTGCTGCGCGGTCTGGGCGGCGCCGATTCCATCCGCGGGCTTGGCGGTGCCGATCGTCTGGAAGGCCAGTTGGGCAACGATTATTTGCGCGGGGATGCCGGCATGGATGTGCTGTTGGGCGGCGTGGGCGATGACTGGCTGGACGGCGGGACCGGGGCCGATCGCCTGCTGGGCGGCACCGGCAACGACAGCTACTTCTTCGGCCCTGGCAGTGGTCGGGACACGGTGGTCGAACGGGCGGGAGAAGGTCAGGACTGCGTCCGCCTGGCGCCCGGGGTCATGCCCGACCAGTTGCTGTTCACGCGTGAAGCGGGCGGCTGGGCGCTGGGGCTTGGGCAAACATCGGACCGCCTGCTGTTGGGAGGGCCGCTGGATGCCCCGTTGCCGGTGGAATTGCTGCGTTTTGCCGACGGCTCGCGGGTTGCGCTGGCCGATTTGGTGAGTGCCGCGAGCACGCTGGCGGGGGATGGCGCCGTGATGGGTGGCGCCGGATTCCCGGTGGCTTCACTGGCGAGCCTGATGGAGACCATGGACGCCGCTGCGCCATTCATGAGCGGCGCGGAGATCAGGGCGGCCTAAGCGCGTTCAGCGTGTTCCCGCGCTCATCTCCTCCAGTTCCATCCAACGCGCGAGGCGCGCGTCCAGCGTGCGCTGGGCCTCGCTCAGCGCGTCCAGATGGGCCTGCACGGCTTCGAAGGGCGCCTGATAGAAATCGGGCGATCCGGCCTGTTCCGCGAGCGCCGCGACGCGCGCTTCCAGCGCCTCGATTTCGGCCGGCAGGCGCTCGAGTTCGAGACGGTATTTGTAACTCAGCCGGCCCGGGGCAGGCGTCGCCACCGCCGCGGCAGGTGCAGCGGGCGAGGTGGCCGGTGCGCGCGGTTCACGCGGCTTCGCCGCCGGGGCGTCGCGCGCGGCGAGTGCCCGGCCACGGGCCAGCCAGTCGCTATAACCACCGGCATGGCGCTCGATGCGGCCATCGGCCTCGAACACCAAAATGCCGGTCACCACATTGTCCAGAAATTCTCGATCGTGACTGACGAGAATGAGACTGCCGCTGTAGTCGACGAGCTGTGTTTCCAGAACATCGAGCGTTTCGACATCCAAATCGTTGGTAGGCTCATCGAGAATGAGCAGGTTAGTCGGGCGCGCGAACAGCCGGGCCAGAATCACCCGGTTGCATTCGCCGCCGGACAGCGCGCGTATCGGCGTTTTGGCGCGCTCCGGACTGAACAGAAACCCCTGCAGGTAACCGATGACATGGCGTTCCTTGCCGTCGAGGTTCACATAGTCGCGGCCATCGCCCACGGTTTCCGCCACCGTCTTGTCCGGGTCCAGCGCGCGTCGCATCTGGTCGAAGTAGCCGATTTCCAGCTGCGTCCCGACTTTCAGGCTGCCGGATTGCGGTTCCAACTCACCCAACAGCAACTTGAGCAGGGTGCTCTTGCCCACCCCGTTGTTGCCGATGAGTCCGATGCGCTCCCCGCGCAGCATCTTGAAAGAGAAGTCGCGGATGATCGGCGTTTCGCCCCACGCATAGCAGACGCGTCGCGCCTCGAGCACCTTGCGCCCGGACTCCTCGGCTTCGGAG
>JBEIUK010000053.1:0-14433 GCA_040374415.1 Gemmatimonadaceae bacterium
CATAGACGCGTTCAAGCAGCTCACCGCGCATGACCTCGGCGGCGGTGCCCGCCGCGGCCACCTGCCCCTGATGCAGCAGTACGAGATGGGCGGCAAAGCGCGCCACAAGATTCAGTTGATGGCTCACCAGCAGCACGGTGCGGCCTTCGCGGGCGAGCGCATCAAGCAGTTCAAACACCGCCATTTCGTGCGCCACGTCGAGAAAGGCGGTGGGCTCATCGAGCACCAGCACCGGGGCATCCTGTGCGAGGGCGCGGGCGACGCGCACGCGCTGCCATTCGCCCCCGGAGAGCTGATCGGTGCGGCGCATCGCGGCGTCGCTGACACCGGCGCGATGCATCGCCTCATCGATCAATCGCTTATCGGTAGCGCCGAGCGCCCCAAAGGCTGAGCGATGCGGATGCCGTCCGAGCGCGACGAACTCGGCCACGGCGAGTGGCACCGCGGGTTCCTCGCGCTGCGGCACGATGGCAATGTGGCGTGCCCGTTCGCGCGCACTCCACTGCGCCATTGGCATCGCACCGAGTGTGATGGTGCCCTGTACGACCGGTGCGAGCCCTAAGAGCGCGCGCACGAGTGAGCTCTTGCCGCTGCCGTTCGGTCCGACAATCGCCGTGAGCTGTCCCGG
Source organism: Gemmatimonadaceae bacterium (assembly GCA_040374415.1). GTDB lineage: Bacteria > Gemmatimonadota > Gemmatimonadetes > Gemmatimonadales > Gemmatimonadaceae > Gemmatimonas. Next base: position 629 of record JBEIUK010000053.1, read on the forward strand.
CGCCGCAGCGAGTGAGACGCCATCGAGCGCGCGACGCGCTTGTCCAGCGTACTGGACCGCGAGATCACGGACGGTGAGCGTGCCGTTGGTGCTCACGCGGACAGCCGCCGCAGGCGCGTGATGAAGAAGGGCACGCCAACGAGTGCCGTGACGGCCCCCAAGGGTAATTCGGCAGGGGCTCGGGCCATGCGCGCAGTGAGATCCGCGGCGACGAGCAGCGCGCCGCCGAAGAGGGCCCCCACCAGCAGCATGCTGCGATGCCGGCGCGCGCCCATGGCGCGGGCGAGGTTGGGAATCACCAACCCTACGAAACCGACGAGTCCTGCGGCGGCGACGGTGGCCGCCGCCAACCAGGACGCCACGAGAAACAGACGGAGCGCGGTGCGGGAGACATCGACCCCAAGCGATGCCGCCGACTCTTCACCCAGGGAGAGGACGTCGAGATCCCGCGCCCAGACCACCAGCAGGCCACCGAGCAGCAGCACGGCGGCACCGAGTCGTGCGACCGCGCCCCAGGTGGCATCAGCGGCGGAGCCCATCATCCACCATAGGGCGCCGCGCAGTTTTTCCGGTGGCGCATCCGCGAGGGCGACGAGGATCGCGGCATTCGCGAAGGCGCCGATCACCACGCCCGCCATGAGGAGGAGGCGTGTATCGGTGCCGCCCCCCACCACGCGCGCGAGGAGTGTCACCAGGAGCGTGGCGGCAGCGGCACCAGCGAAGGCACAGGCTGTGACGACCAACGGCGCCGAGAGGCCGAAGGCCATGGCCAGCACGGCGCCGACCGCCGCACCGCCCGAGACGCCGAGGAGATAGGGTTCGGCGAGCGCATTGCGCATGGTGCCCTGGAGCGCGCCGCCGCTCATGGCGAGTCCGGCGCCAACCAGTGCGGCAAGGACGACCCGCGGGGCGCGGAGTTGCTGGACGATCGCGACGGTGGTGGGATCTCCCTGTCCTTGCAGTGCCTGCAGGACGTCGTGCAGCGGCAGCGCGACGGTACCGAGGGCGATCGCGAGGAGCATGACCACGCCGAGCGCGACGACGCCACCGATGGTGACCCATGTGAGGGTGGTGGTGCCTGGCCTGTCCTGCTGGTGCATGCCGGTCATCACGGCCGCGTTGGGGTGCTGTCGGTGCGAACGGTCGGCAGTGCGGGCAGCTGGCTCGCGAGTTCAGGATGTAAGAGGCGCGCGAGGGCGACGGCGGCCGAGCCGAGCACCACGGAGGGGCGGCCCGTGAGTGACGGATCATCGCGTACGATCCGGCGATTCCGCACGGCGGGCACGGCCCGCCAGGCGGGGGCGGCGGCGAGGCGCATCGCGCTCGCGTCGGTGGTGATTAGCAGCGCCGGATTCCGCCGGGCGATCTCCTCGACGCTGACGACCGGTGAGGGCGCGGTGAGGTCATGAAAGACGTTGCGTCCACCGGCGATGCCAATGAGTTCATCGAGGTAGCTCCCCTGCCCGACGACCATCACCGGCTGTTGCCAGAGGGGCCAGACGACGGTGCGCGGGGTGGCGGTGGCGGTAACAGCTCGCACCCGATCGAGCGTGCGCTGCACGGAGTCCATGAGGAGCGCCGCCTGTGCCGGTGCGCCGAGGGCGGCGCCCAGACGCTGCGTGAGCGTAAAGAACTGCGCGATACGATCGACGCGCAGGGCGATGGTGCGCACCCCGGCGCGCGCGAAGGCGCTGGCGGCCGCACGATTCTCTGCGGTGGCATACAGGATGACGAGGGTGGGGCGTGTGGCGAGGACCGCTTCGATGTTGGGGCGGATGCCATCACCCACGGCGGGCACGTTCGCGGCCGCCGCAGGAAATTCATCCCACTTGCTGCGGCCGACGAGCCGTGTGTGTGCCCCTATCGCGAAAATGACTTCGGTCGCGGTGGGGTTGAGCGAGACGACGCGCGAGGCGTGGTCCGCGGACGTTGGGAGTGGCGCCCCGAAGTCATCGGTGTCGGCGGCGCTGGTGGTGTTGACCGCCGGGTTCGCCGCATCGTGGGGCGCGCGTGGCTCGCCGGACCCGCAGGCGGCGAGGAGGCACGCGCTGCTCACGAAGGCAAATCGCACAGCACGCGCGACCGACCGATGGGTCGGAACCGATGTCCTGCGCTGCCGCGATGTGGCCGAAAAAAACACAGGGCGTCCTCTCCCATCGGAGCGACGCCCAAGCGCGCGCGAGTGCACTGACAGACGCGTGCAGACGCGTGGCACGAGCCCTCCCCCGAGGGTCTTCGTCCAAGAATGAGCGTGGGTCGTCTCCTGGCTCCGGGCGCAGTCGTCCGCCTTCCCAATCGCGAGCGATCAGTGGCGTGTGGGCGACTGTACTACATCCCGTTACAGTGGCGGGGCCGCGCCGGCATCGCACCGGCTTCCGTGTCCCGCGCTCGAAATCAGTTGTCTGTCGGACGCGATGCCCGACATGGTGAAGCTACCGTTAGAAACCGGATGCGCAAGAGCGGCCGCGCAAGAGCGACCGCGCACGGCGTCTGCGCTACTTCAGCGCCTCGGCGAGCGCATCGCGCAGCTCTTGCCGACGGGCTTCATAGGCCGCCGTCACCGAGGCGGACGGATTGTCCTGTCGCGCGTAGGTGGCGTCGAGCAGGGCGATCTCACGCGCCAGACGCTCCCGGTCGGGGACCGGCTCTGGCGGCAGGGTGGTGCGTCCAAAGCCCGGCACGGCCGGCGCCGTGCTGCGTTGCGAGGCGTTGCGCCGCTGCTGCGCGCGATAGAGGATGACCACCATGAGACAGCCGATCGCGACGAGCAGTCCCGCGATGTAGAGGTTGCGGCCGGAGGCGGACGGCGTGGGCAGTTCAATGGTCACGGGCGTGGCATCGGCCACATCCTGCGCGAGGAACCGGCGAAAGTTGCGATTCTCGAGCGTCACCGGATCCACGTTGGCGAATCCGGTCCCGAAGACCGAGCCCTTGGGTTCTTCGAGCAGGATTTCGAAGACGGTCGCGCCGTGCTCCGCGGTGAGTTGCACCGGGAAGCTTTCGGCAGCCATACGATAGGAGAAGGCGATCTGCTTGAGCCCGGGGGCAATCGGGGCAAAGACCGAGACGCGTCCGGGTTGGGAGGTGAAGGCGTCGGCGCTGATGTCCCCTTCGGTCACGCGCACATCGGTGGCCGCCTGCGGAATCGCCACGCTCCATGTGGGCGTTGGCGCCGTCCCTTCCCGTGTCACCAACGTTTTGAGGCTGTCGTTCGACAGCTCAAAGACTTCAATCACCGTGCGCTTCTCGGTGGAGTCGATGGCCCCAATAATCAGATGCCGTCCCTTCACCGTGAGCGGATGGGCCTGGGACGTGGTGTCAAAGACGGTGATCTCGGCTTCGTCACCGCGCGCGGCCACCGACTTGAGCGGCGCCGTGAAATAGGCGATGCCATCCCAGCTGACCGAAGCGAAATACACCGCCTCGGCCTCACCCGTCAGGCGATAGCTCAGGTGATAGCGGCCCGCCGCATCACTGCGCACCGAGTCAATCGGCCCGGCCGCCGCCTTCCCCACGCGATGCAGCGTGACCCAGACATTGGCCACCCCCGCCATGCCGGTGGTGTCGCCTCCCGAGCGGGCCGGGCGACGGACGCGACCATCGACCGTGCGAGGGGTCGCGACCGCTGCGGTCTTCTGTGCGTGCACCGGCACGCTGACGAGTGGCGCCAGCGCCAGCAGGGATGCGACCACAACCGAACGGGAACTGAACAGAGTCGTCACAGAATCCTTCATGGCATGAACTTCCCGAAGTCTTCGGGCCGAAGATTGGCGAGATATGCTTTGAGCTGCTCCGCCGTCATCTGACTGGTCGCAGGCGGCTCGTCAGACGCGGCATCCGGTTCCGCCAGCAGCGTCTCGGCGACAAACACCGGCGCCTGACAGCGCAACGCCATCGCGATGCTGTCCGACGGGCGCGCATCGATGATGTGCGGTCCGGTCGCCGACTGCAGATGCAGCTCGGCGAAGAACGTCCGCTGCTGCATTCGGGTCACGACCACGCGCTCGAGGGCGCCACCCAACGCGCGGAGCATGGTGGCGCACACATCGTGCGTCATCGGACGCTCCCGCGGGACGTGATTGAGTTCCATCGCGATGGATTCGGCTTCCGGCCGCCCGATCCAAATCGGGAGCACACGCGTGCCCTGCCGTTCACGCAGAATCACCACGAACGAATCCGAGCTACTGTCGAGGCCCAGGCGTGCCACCACGACTTCAACCATGGGCCTCTCCTGTCGTCCGCCGGTTACTTCACCGCCCGCTTGAGCGCCGCCACACGATCGGTGCGTTCCCACGTAAAGAAGGTCCGTGCGTTCTTGCCGCGGCCTTCCGTCACCGGCGTGCGTCCGAAGTGGCCATACGCCGCGGTGGCCTGATAGATCGGCTTCCGCAGCTCGAGATCACGCGAGATGCCGCGCGGCGTGAGGTCGAAGACCTCATTGACGGCCGCTTCAATCGCACGGTCGGACACCACGCCGGTGCCAAAGGTCTGGACATACACCGATACCGGCTGGACCACCCCAATGGCGTAGGCGACCTGCACTTCGCACCGACGCGCGAGCTTGGCTGCGACGATGTTCTTGGCGACCCACCGGGCCGCATAGCAGGCCGACCGATCGACCTTCGAGGGATCCTTGCCGCTGAAGGCACCGCCACCGTGACGACCCATGCCACCGTAGGTGTCGACGATGATCTTGCGGCCCGTGAGGCCCGCATCACCCTGCGGGCCGCCAATCACGAAGCGGCCGGTGGGATTGATGTGCGTCTTCAGACGCTTGGGCAGATACGCCTCGGGGATCGTCTCCATGATGACGTCGTCGAGGATGGCGCGGCGGAGCTTGGTATTCGAAACTTTCTCGTCGTGCTGCGTGGAAATCACAACCGTGTCGACCGCGATGGGGCGATCCCCTTCGTACACCACCGACACCTGCGCCTTCCCGTCGGGGCGAAGCCACGGCAGCGTGCCATCCTTGCGAAGCACGGCGAGCCGATGCGTGAGCGCATGCGCCAGCTGAATCGGGAGCGGCATGAACTCCGGCGTTTCGTCCGTCGCATAGCCGAACATCATCCCCTGATCGCCCGCGCCGCCGGTATCCACGCCCTGCGCAATGTCGGGCGACTGCCGGTCGATCGTGCTCATCACGGCGCAGGTCTTGGCGTCGAAACCAAAGTTCGCGTCGTTGTAGCCGATGCCGTCGATCGTCTGGCGTACGACTTCCGGAAGATGCACGTAGGCCGTCGTGGTGATCTCGCCGGCGATCACCGCGAGGCCAGTCGTCACGAGCGTCTCGCAGGCCACGCGGGCGGCCGGATCGGCCGCGAGAATGGCGTCGAGCACGGCGTCGGAGATCTGGTCGGCGATCTTATCCGGATGTCCCTCGGTCACGGATTCCGAGGTGAAGAGATGACGGTCAGCCACGAAGGTCTCGCTCGACAAAAAGGTGGACGGGGACGGCCCCATGGCCATCGCCCTTCTGCAGAGAACGCTAGTGCGCTAAAAGAGGGCGGGCAACCCAGCCGCCGCCCCATCATGCCGATCCAACTCCGCACGCAGGCGGCGACGGAGCAACGTCTCGGCTTCACGCGCGGTGCCGGCGGCGAGGGCGGCTTCGGCCGCCTCCCGGGCCACGGCCATGCGAATCCCGCGCACGACGCGCTTCACACTGGCCACGGCCCGCGGTGCGACGCTGAGCTGCCGGAGCCCGAGGCCCAGCAATGCGAAGACGGCCAAGGGCTGCGACGCCATCTCGCCGCAGACGCACACCTCAATGCCATGGGCGGCCCCGGTGGCCTGCACCTGGGCCATCAGCCGGAGGATCGCCGGATGAAACGGGGTGTAGCGCGGGGCGAGGTTGGCATTCCCCCGGTCAACGGCCAGGGTGTACTGCACCAGGTCATTGGAGCCAATGCTCAGAAAGTCCACGTCGCGGACGAGGGTGTCGCAGGCAATCGCCGCGGCCGGGGTCTCGACCATGACGCCGAGTGGGAGATCGGACCGGAACGGGATCCGCCGGGCGGTGAGCTCCTGCTCGCACTCCTCCAGCAGCTGCCGGGTCTCGCGGACTTCATCCACCGTCACGACGAGGGGGAGCATGATCCGCAGGTCACCGTGCACCCCGGCGCGCATGAGCGCACGGAGCTGGACCTTGAACAGGTCGCGCTCATCGAGACACATGCGGATGGCACGCCATCCCAGAAAGGGGTTGGCTTCCGTCGGGAAGCCACCGACGGGGAGCTTGTCGCCGCCCACGTCGAAGGTACGAATGACGACCGGCTGCGTCCCAAAGGCCTGCACCACGCGCCGGTAGGCACGGTACTGCTCCTCTTCGTCGGGCATCGCCGCCCGGCCAACCACGAGGAACTCCGTGCGCATGAGCCCTACCCCGTCGGCACCACTGGTTGCGGCGAGCTCAGACTCTTCAGGGAGGTCGACATTGACCCGCACGGTAATGCGGACCGCGTCCTGGGTGACCGCCTCGCCCTGGGCCAATTCACGGAGCTGCGCCTCCTGTCCCGCCTCGGCGGCCACGCGCTCCCGGGCCTCGGCAATCTCGGCGTCGCTCGGCGCGATGAGCAGCGTCCCTTCCGCACCATTGAGGATCGCGACTTCCCCGCCCCGCAGATCGCCCAAGGCCCCACGCAACCCGACGACGGCTGGGAGCCCCGTGACCGGGCGAGGATCGCAACATGCGCGGTGGCGGTGCCCGCCTCCGTGGCAATGGCAGCGATGCATTCGCGATCGAGCTGCAGCGTCAGCGACGGGGTGAGGTCGTGGGTGACGAGAATCGCATTGCTGCCCCGGGGGACGTCAACCGGGTCATGATCGGGGAGGTCGAGGAGGATCGACAGGACCCGGATATGCACATCGGTGAGGTCACCCACCCGCTCCCGCAACATCGCCGCGGCGTGCCGCGCAAAGTGCTGGCGCCATTCCAGCAGGATCAGATCGAAGGCCTTTTCCGCGGCGATGTTCTGACGGATCAGGGCCACGACGCTGTCGGTCAGCTCACGATCATCGAGGATGGAAAGCTGCACATCGAAGATGGCCGCCTCTTCATTGCCCACGGAGGCTTCCGCGCGTGTGCGCAGATGCCGCAGCCGGTCACGGGCGCGGTCAAATGCCGCACTCAGGCGCGCGATTTCCGGCTCGACCGCCTCGTCCGCGATCAGCCGATTTTTGACCTCCGGCACCTCCCAGCGCAGCAGGTGCACCGGGCCAACCACAATCCCCGGCGACGCCGGGATGCCACGGAGCACCGATTGCATTGGGCTACGACTCCCCGAAGCGGGCCGCGACCAGTGCCGCGATCGCCTCGACCGCCGCCTCGGCATCGCCCCCTGAGGCCTTAATCGTAATGCTGGCCCCGAATTCGGCGGCAAGCATCATGACCCCCATGATGCTCTTCCCATTCACCTCGAGGTCGTCCCGTGAGATGGTGATATCGCACGAAAACCGCGACGCGGTCTTCACCAATTCGGCCGCGGGACGGGCGTGCAGCCCCATCTTGTTGACGATTTGTACCGATCGTTCTGCCATCACCGGGTCACCGAGTAAAGGACACAGAGCACGAGCATGAGAAGCACCACACGCCAGCCCTCGGCCCGACCTCGGACCCGGACGAGCACTACGGCCAGCAATGGGGTCGCCACCGCCACCCCTATCGGTACGGCTCCCAATGGATCTCCCCCGCCCAACGCCCGATGGACCGCGAGGGGCAATGCCAATCCTGCGCAGACGGCCGCCCCTCGTCCAATGTAGCGGGGACCATGCTGCAGCACCGGATGTCCGAGGGCCGACGCGACGCGTAACCCTTGGTGCCAGCCGGCGTGCAACCCCCAGATGCGGAGCCACAAATGACCGGCGTTGTAGAGGAGCAGGAAGCCGAGCAAGACCGCCTGCGGCGTGCCATGCAGCCCAAAGAGGAGGAGCCCCACGAGGGAACAGGCGGGGAGCCACGCGGCCCAGACCAACCGATCGCCCACACTGCCCAGCGGCCCACAGAGTGCGGTGCGGAACCGTTCGATACGACTGGGCGGGACCTGATCGCATTCCGCGCGAGCGAGCGCGCCAACGGCCAGCGCCGCGAGATACGGGTGCGCGTTGAAGTAGGCCGACTGGCGAGCAAGCGCCTCACGATAGGCCGTGCCCTCGCGCCCGCCGGGGAGCGTGCGGAGCGCCGGCTCAATGCAGAAGCCCATGCCGTTCCCCATCAGGATCTCGTAATTCCACGAGCCCTGAATGGCGAGCATGCGCACCAGGATGCGGAGACGGGTCCCCCGCGTGAACGCCGGGGTCGCGAGCGCCGGTGGGGTGGATGTCGAGAGCTCAGACACCGATCACCACGAGCAGCGTGCCCAGTGTGAGCGAAAGGAGAAAGAGGCGGCGGGTGCCGCTGATCGCGTGGAAGTCGATCCACAGGGCCGCCGCGGCGACGGCGGCGACGGCGGTGATCGTCACCGCGCGCGTGAGATCACCGGGGAGCGACCAGCGCGCGCTCACCCAGAGGGCCGTCGCGCGGGCTGGGAGAAAAAACAACAGGCCGTTCAGGGCCCCGCGGAGGAGATCCGCGCCGATGCCAAAGGCCTGAAGCGCATACACCGTGCGGCGATCCCCCTCTGCCAGGCGGCCTAAGCGACGCCGCGCGAACCGCGCAATCAGGCGCCGGTGCCAACTCATGCTTTCCCCACCGTACCAGCCCGCGACAATGCCGGCCACGACGGCCACCACGAACATGCCGGGATGTGGCAAGGACAGGGGGCCGGCCCCGGTCGCCGCGACGGCGCCGGCCACCGCGGACGCACTCCCCCATTCCGGATACCGGGATGCGCCCACCGGGAGCGTCTCGAGCGCGAGACACTCCAAGGCCGCGCCACAGGCGAGACCCGCCACGGGCGAACCCGCCAGCGCCCCGGCCACCGTGGCCGCCACGATGGGACGCGAGATCATCGCTTGGGGGAAGCTCACCACGTCGAGCCCGAGGACGCCGGCGAGCACCGCGACCCCTGCAACGGAGGCGCCAGCGGGTTCAAGCCCCATGGGCGCTCCGGTGAGTGATGGACCGCCGTATCATCGGCGAGCGCCGCGCGTGGGCATCAGGCGGACGTCGCGGCACACAGTTCAGCGAGCGGGATCGGACGGGCCGTCGGCACATCCTGCGCGGTCACCTCGACGCCCATCGCCTCGAGGTGGCGCAACGCCGCTTCCTCTGCCGCCGTCAGGAAGACATAGCGCAACCGCTGGGTGCGGCCCACGGCATGATGGACCCCGCCAACATTGACGGTCTGGATCTGCCCCGACGCCTGCTCCACCAACTGCGTCATGGTCCCGATCTCGCCCACCAACACCAGGCCGGTGCGCGCATCGGCGGCAAACGCCGGCAACTGCGCGGCGGCTTGTGCCACGGACAGAAAATGCACCGCCATCTCCGGCGGGACCGCCATGCGGTACAGCTCCTGCTCCCATTCACTCTCGGCCACGGTGTCATCGACTAGCACAATGAACGCCAGATCGAGCGGCTGTCCCCAGCCGACGACGACCTGCCCATGGATCAGGCGATCATCAATGCGATATAGCGCGATGGGCATGCGAGAGGCGACGGACGAGGGAAGCGATCAGCTGCCGCTAACGGCGAGCGCGCCTTGCCCCCGCGCGAGCGCGGAGCGGGCGGCGTCAGCGGGTTCGGCCTGATCGTGCATCACGAAATCGAGTACCAGCGGCAAGTTCATGCCGGTCACCAGCGTGATGTCAGGGCGATCGCGCAGCACGCGTCGTCCGGCCATCGTGCAGCTCCCTGCGGGCAGGTCGGTGAAGACGACGCGGGCGCCGGTCTCGTCGAGGAGCGCACTCAGCGACGCCTGGAGCTCGGCGAGGCCATGGCCGCTGTTGGAGAGCGCCCGCAGGCAATCCCCGCGGCCCGCGATCTGCTCCACGGCGGAGACCATGCCAGCCGCCAACGTGCCATGCGCGACGATCACGGCGCGCACCAACGTCCCCGTGTTCGGATCCCCAGCCGTCACTACTCGTCATCCTCCTGCAGGTACCGCTGCACATCGGACTTCCGGCGCATCTGATTCATCAGGCGTTCGTTAAACAGCGTCGCAGAATCCACGCCCCGATAGTAGCGCAACAAATGGTTCATCGCGATCACTTCGGCGATGACCGTAATGTTCTTTCCGGGGTTCAGGTTCACCGTAATCTTGGGGACCTGAACGCCGAGGATGTCGAGCGTGGGCACGTCGAGGCCGGTGCGATCGGGGTGCGTTTCCCCGTCCCATTCCTCCAGGACCACCACCACCTCAATGCGCTTCTGCTGGCGCACGGCGTGGATGCCGAAGATGGCCGGAATATCGAGCAGCCCGACCCCGCGGATCTCCATGAAGTGGCGCTGCAGCTCATGCCCGCGGCCGATGAGCACATCGTTCCCACGACGCGTGACAAAGACCAGATCGTCCGCCACGAGGCGATGGCCGCGTTCCACGAGATCGAGCACGCACTCGGACTTGCCGATCCCGCTCTTCCCCATGAAGAAGACGCCCACGCCAAAGACGTCGGCCAGGGAGCCATGCAGCGTGGTGGTCGGGGCAAATTGCTCCGCCAGATACGGCTTGATGATCCGATAAAACTCGGCGGTCTTGAGCCGCGTCCGGAGCAACGGGACGCCGGCCTGCTCCGCGAGGTCGGCGAGCGGCGTCGGGAGATCGAGCTGCTTGGTGATAAAGGCGCAGGGGATCGGAAAGCTGAGGAACTGCGTCAGATGCGCCGTGCGCGTGGCTTCATCGAGCGACTGCAGGTAGCTGATCTCCGTCTCGCCAAGCACCTGCAGCCGCTGGTACGGGAACCGGTTGATATAGCCGGTGAGGACGAGTCCCGGGCTGGAGGCCTCGGGACTCGTGATCTCACGGTCGCGACCGTCAGTCGACCCCAGCCACTCCAACTGGAGTGGCTCCTGCATGCCATCAAAGAGCTTCCCAACGGTCAGGCGTGGCGTCACTCGACAATGTCTCCGGGGGGCATGAGGCGGCGTTCCCGCTGGGTGCGGACGCGATCAATCTGGCGTTCGATGCGATGGACGGCCTGAGCGAGAGCGGGCGCGAAGTCGGGGCCATCCCCGTGCGCGACCAGCGGTCGGGAGTGGGTTCCATGGAGTTCAATCTCCACCCGATGGGTGGGGCCGTCCCCAATGAACCGGACGATCGCGTTCGCGATCTTGCGCATGCGCGTGGACACCCGCTGCATGGCGTTTTCGGTCTGGGAACGGAGCGACTCGGAAATGACCGCGTGGTGTGCGTGCAGGATAACGTGCATCACCGACCTCCTCGCAGGGCGACCACCTCGGTGAGGTGGCGCTCGGTCTCTTCGGCGGCGTGCTGCCAGGTAAAGCCTTCGGCAAATCGCCGCGCGGCGCTCCCCAGATGTTCAACGAGCGTACGCTCGATGCTGAGGGTGCGCATGTGGCCCGCCATCGCAGCAACGTCACCGTGGGGCACGAGGTAACCGGTCTCGCCGTGCCGCACCGACTCGCGAATCCCGGGTGAGTTCGACGCAATCACCGGAGTCCCGCACGCTGCTGCCTCCAGATTCGTGATTCCCCAGCCCTCCTTGGGTGAAGCGAACAGAGTGGCCCATGCCCGTCGCAGCAGGGCGATTTTCGCGACTTCGTCGATCCGTCCCAGAAATTGCACCTGCGCAGTGATCCCCAGCGAGCCAGCGAGCGTTTCCAGCGCGGGGCGGAACTCCCCGGCACCGGCGATCGCCAGCGTGGCTCCCGGGATCGCTGCCTGTGCGAACGCCCGGAGCACCAAATCCACTCCCTTATACTTCTTCAACCGCCCGAGATATGCAAAGTGGGGGTTTGACGCCCGTTCGGCCGGGTTCGGCGTGTAGTGGGTGGTGTCGATCCCTGGGAAAATGACGCGTATCCGGTCCCGGTCGATACCGCGGGCCACCAGGTCGTCCCGGGTGCTGTCGCTGATGGCCTCGAAGGCCAGCCCGCGGTACAGCCACGGCAGCGGGCGTTCCGCGAGCCAGACGGCGGCCGCGAGGGGGACGGCCAGCTCCTGGAAGGCGGTCCCGCCAAACAGATGCGGGACGAGCCCGACCACCGGCGGCGTCCGCCAGAGCGGCGTATACAGCGGGACCTTGTTGATGTCCTCGACGAGCACGTCAAAGCCCGCCCCGGCCAGCTGGGCATGCCAATAGCTGCGGGCCAGAAACGGGAACGTGGCGCGCGTGCCCACGCGATGGACGGTGATCCCGTCGAGGGTGGCGGTTGGGGGGCATCCGGGCCACCCCCCGCAGAGCAGGTCGACCTGATGCCCCTGCGCGACCAGCCGCCCGAAGATCTCGTGCAGATGGATCTCCGCACCGCCCGCCAGCGGGTTCTCGCGGCACTGCCAGTTCACCACGGCAATCCGGAGACGCCGAGGGGCGCCGGGGGTCACAGCAGGCTCACAGCAGCCCCAGACGGCGGGCGTAGGCGTCCAGCACGCCGTTCACGAAGCGGGCGCTCCGTTCCGTGCCGTAGCGCTCGGCGAGCCGCAGCGACTCCTGCAGCACGACCCGGACCGGGGTGTCCCCCCGCTGCAGTTCCGCGGCCGCGAGCCGCAGCACCGAGCGCTCAATGGCGCCCAGCCGCTCCATCCGCCAGTTCGCGGTGACCTCCGCGAGGGCCGCATCGAGCGCCGTGCCATGCTCCACGAGCGTCCGGATGAGCTTCGAAGCGATCTCCCGCTCCTCCGGCTCGATCGCGAGGTCATCAAAGACCGTGGTGGCAATGCGACGGAGCTGGGTGATGTCGCGCAAGTCCGCCGCGTAGAGCGCTTGCAGCGCCCGGGCGCGACCGCGCGACTCCACCCGTTCTTCCCGCGAGCCCGACCGACGGTGCCCCGACACCCGCCCGCCACCGCTGCGGCGGCCGGCCGCCGGCGCTAACGGTTCCTGCGAGGGGCCGTCCCAAAATCCTTCGTCGCGCAGATCCACACTCATGACAGGCCATCCTCATCGAGATCGCCATCGGCGTCGGACTCGGCGGGGAGCACCTGATCGAACAGATCGAGCAGCTCCAGCGCCGCGAGCGCCGCATCGGCGCCTTTATTGCCGTGCACGCCACCAGCGCGGGCTTCCGCCTGCTCAATGGTGTCCGTGGTGAGCAGCCCGAGGGTGACCGGGACGTCGAAGTCGCGCGCCGCCTCCATGATCCCGCGCGCCGATTCGCCGGCCACGATGTCGAAGTGCGGCGTGTCGCCACGGATCACCGCGCCGACGGCCACAGCAGCTTCATACCGGTCGGTGGCCAGGGCGCGACGGAGGGCGATCGGAATCTCCCAGGCACCCGGGACCCAGAGGACGTCGATGTCTTCAAAGGCCGTCCCCTGTTGCACGAGCTGGCTGACGGCGCCCTCGGCCAGCGGCAGCGTCACCGACTCGTTGAAGCGGCTGGCGACAATGAGGATGCGACGCCCTTCGCCCCGGGGAGTGGCAGTGAATTCAGGCATGTGAACGACTCAGTGGGCGAAGAGATGACCAAGCTTGGTGCGCTTGGTCTCCAGATAGGAAGCGTTGTCCTCGGTGGACGGCGCCTCCAGGCGCACGCGATCGAGAATCGCGATGCCGTAGCCATCGAGGCCAATCAGCTTCCGGGGATTGTTCGTGAGGACGCGGATCCCGCGCACACCGAGATCAAGCAGGATCTGCGCGCCGATGCCGTAATTGCGAAGATCCGCTTTGAAGCCGAGCTGCTCGTTGGCTTCGACGGTGTCGGCGCCCTGATCTTGCAGCTCGTAGGCCTTGAGCTTGTTGATCAGCCC
>JBEIUK010000258.1:0-3949 GCA_040374415.1 Gemmatimonadaceae bacterium
AAGACGCAGCAGGAAGAGATGATCGAGCAGGCCCGCCGCGCCATCGAGAGCGAGAAGGCGAGCGCCATCGCGGCGCTGCGCACCGAAGCCATCGATCTGGCGATCGCCGGGGCCTCCCGCGTCATCGAGCGCAACCTCGACGCGGCGGCGAACCGCTCGATCGTGGAAAGCTTCCTGACGTCGCTCGACGGCGCCAAGGGCGTCCGCTAATGCAGGCCGGGCTGGCGGGCTCCACGGTCGCCCGCAACTATGCCGATACGCTGCTGTCGCTCGCCCGTTCGGCGAACGACACGGCCGGCTGGGGCACGTTGCTGCAGGAGGTCGCCGGCGCGATTGCTGGCGACGTCACGCTGCAGCGCTTCCTCGAATCGCCGCGGATCCCCGCGTCGAACAAGGTCGCGATGCTCTCGCGGGCCCTCGGGGATCGTGCACCGCAGCTTTTCCTGAAGTTCCTGCAGGCGCTGGTGCGGAATCGCCGGCAGACGCTCATCCCCGAGATCGCGACGGAGTATGCGTCGCTCCTCGATGCCTCGAATGGCATCGTCCATGCGCGTGTCACGGTCGCCCGGGAGACGGCCGATGACGAACGCACGGTCATCGCGGAAAAGCTGTCGAAGGCCGTTGGCAAGACCGTTGTCCCCCACCTCACCGTCGATCCGTCGATCCTCGGTGGCATCGTGGTGCGCATGGGCGATACCGTGATGGACGGGTCCGTTGTCCGGAAGCTCCAGACGCTCCGCAGCAAGATGGGGCGGTAAGACGGACAAACCGGCAACGGCAGTGGCCGACGGGAAAGCGGGTGGCGGGGCCAGCAACGACATGTTGCGGACCGGTCACCCGCTTCTTCGTTTGTCCAATCGGGGGGGCGCCACGTAGTTTCTGTAGTCGGTCGTCGTTGCCTCTCTTCCCGCCTCTCCTGTGCTCCTTCTCGCGTCCCTCTTGCTCGCGCAGCCGCCGGCCCTCGTGCCCGTGCAGCCGCGCATCCCGATGTCCGCCCCCACCACACCGGCCGGTGGTGATACCACGGGCTATTGGCAGCAGCGGGCCGACTACACCATCGTCGCCACCCTCGACGAACGGCAGCAGGGCATCCGGGCGACCGGCACCCTGCGCTACGTCAACAAGAGCCCCGACCCGCTCCGCGAGCTGTGGGTACACCAGCATCTGAACGCCTTTAGTCCAGGCTCCCGCTGGAGCGCGACCGACGCCAAGGAAGGGCGCGTCCGCTTTCAGTCGCTCGGCGAACCGGACTATGCCTACGAGCGCTTCACCGCGGCCCCGACGGTGAATGGCGTTGCGGTCACCGCGGAGTATCCGCTCGCCCCCGACAGCACCGTCGTGCGCCTTACGCTACCGCAGCCACTGCGCGCCGGTGATTCGGTGCAGGTGGGCTTCGCGTGGACGGCACGACCGTCGACCGTGGCGCGTCGGCAAGGGCGTCGTGGGCGCTCCTACGATTTCTCGCAGTGGTTCCCGAAGGTGGCGGTGTATGATCGCGCCGGTTGGCATCCGAATGCGCTCGTGCCGGCCGGCGAGTTCTATGGCGAATTCGGCACCTTCGACGTCACGCTCGTCCTGCCGAATGATCAGGTCATCGGCGCGACGGGGGTTCCCGTGAGTGGTGATCCGGGATGGGCGCGCGTGGCGCTCCCCGGCACCCCGCGCCCCGTCACCAACGCGACCGTCTATCGTGATCTACCGTCGGCGCCAGCGGCCACGGTGCCCGTTGGCTATCGCGCGGTGCGCTTCGTGGCCCGTAATGTCCATCACTTCGCCTGGAGCGTCTCCCCGGGCTTCCGCTACGAAGGAACGACGCATGTGCGGCCGCCGTCGCGCGATTTCCGCGTGCGGGCCTTCGATACGGTGCCGGTGCATGTCCTCTATCGCGCCGATGCCGATGATGACTGCTATCGCGCCAACGTCCGGTCGACCACACCGACGGCGGCAGAGCAGGGCGCCGTGCGCAGCTGCGTCGAGTCCTCACGGACGCAGTGGGAGAATGGGAAGGCGGTGCAGTATGGCCTGACCGCGCTCGAGTGGCTGGAAGCGCTCTACGGCGACTATCCCTACCCGCAGCTCACGATCGTGAAGCGGATCGATGGTGGCGGCACGGAGTTCCCTATGATGGTCGAGAATGGTTCCGCCTCCCTCGGCCTTACCCTGCATGAAGTCGGACACATCTTCACCTTTGGGATTCTTGGCAATAACGAATGGCAGTCCGGATGGCTCGACGAGGGCTTCACCTCGTACCAGACGGCGCTGCAGCGTGGCGATGTCCGTGTCCTGCTGGCGGCCCGCCTCGCCACGGCCAATGATCGGGACCCGATGGCGCCGGCCGACAGTGTACTGGCCAAGCTCCGCGCGACGCTCGACACGACGGCGGCCCGGCAGGCCCGTGACGTCCAAGGAGGGATCGCGCAGCCCATCGGTCTCCGCGGCGATCTCTTTGCGCAGTTCAGCGTCTACAACAGCATGGTCTACGGGCGCGCCCAGGCCATGTATCAGGCGCTGCATGACGTGCTGGGCGAAGAGGATTTCCAGGGGATGCTGCGAGATTACTACACGCGCTGGCAATTTCGGCACGTGGATCGGTGGGCACTGCAAGGGTCCGCCGAACGGGTGGGGAAGCGCCCGCTGGGGTGGTTTTTTGACCAGTGGGTGAATGCGGTCGGTACCATCGACTACGCGCTCCGTGCGCCAACCGTGCGGCGCGACGGCGCCGGCTGGGTGGTGACGGTCCAGTTGCAGCGGACCGGCAGCTATCGACACCCCATGCCCGTTGGGGTCCGCACGGCGGCCGGGTGGACGGTGGTGCGCGGGGATCCGCTCAAGGACACCGAGACGCTTACGATTCGTGTGCCGTCGGTGCCCGATGCGCTCTGGCTCGATCCCCACGGCAGCACCGACAGCCCCACCGCAGCATATTACCGGCTGCCCCTGCGCGTACCGCGGGGATGACCGATTCACGCCAGGAGTCCCGCTCATGAGTTGTCGTATTGACGTTCGCCATGTCCCCAAGCCGTGGGGGCATGAAACCATTTGGGCCCACACTGATCGCTACGTCGGGAAGATCCTGCACATCACCGCGGGACAGGCGCTGTCAGTGCAGTATCACGAACGCAAGGACGAAACGGTTTATCTGCTGAACGGGGAGATGAAGTACTGGGTGCAATTGCCCGGTGATACGGAACTCCGGGACCAGCGGCTCACCACCGGACAGAGCTTTCGGATCACCCCGGGCACGATTCACTACATGGAAGCGGTGACCGATTGCGACGTGCTGGAAGCGAGCACGCCGGAACTCGATGATGTTGTGCGCCTGCAGGACCGGTACGGACGAGAAGGCACCAGCGCCCCCTGACCAGAGATCGCCCATGAAAGTCATCATCCCGTTGGCAGGCAAGGGTACGCGGTTGCGTCCCCATACCCATCTCGTCCCCAAGCCCATGCTCAAGGTCGCCGGTCGACCGGTGATGAGCTATGTGATGGACGATGTGCAGAAGCTGGGGAACGTCGAGCAGGTGGTGTACATCACCGGGCATCTCAAGGACAAGGTTGAGGCGTACGCGCGCAGCGCGTACACCATGCCGAGTGTCTTCATTGAGCAGCAGGTGCAGGATGGCACGGCGGGGGCGGTCGCGCTGGCGAAGCCGTACGTTGATCAGCCGGTGCTGATCATTTTCGTCGATACGATCTTCGATGCCGACCTGAGCATCACGAAGGATCTCGACGCCGACGGCATCATCTGGACCAAGGAAGTCGAGGACTATCAGCGCTTCGGCGTGGTGGTCACCGATGCCGATGGCTTCATGACCAAGATTGTCGAGAAGCCCTCCGAGCCGATTTCCAAGCGCGCCAATATTGGCCTGTATTACATCCGGAACTGGCAGCTGCTGTATGAGGGGATCGCGCACGTTCTGTCGACGGCCCCCAACAAAGGCGAGTGGTA
>JBEIUK010000214.1:0-4962 GCA_040374415.1 Gemmatimonadaceae bacterium
CCGGCATCATCACTGCGCCAGAGTTCTCCCTCGGTCTTGGTTTCACTGATGACATACACGATGTTCGGATCGCTCGGAGCGACCGCGACACCGATACGGTCCATGTCCGTGGTGGGCAGCCCGCGGTTCCGATCCGGGCCGGAGAGTCGTTCCCAGCTCTCCCCGCCATTCACCGACTTGTACACGGCCGTCCGTCCGCCGCCGGATTCCAGATGCCAGGCCCAGCGGCGATAGGTGTACATCCCGGCGTACAGGATGTTGGAGTTGTTCGGGTCGGCCGACAGATCGGAACAGGCGGTTTGCGTATCGACGAACAACACGCGTGTCCAACTCTTCCCACCGTCGGTGCTGCGGTACACCCCGCGTTCTTCGTTCGGCCCCCACTCCCGGCCGAGGCTGCAGGCATAGACGATGTCGGGATTCCGGCCATCGATGACAATCCGGGCAATCTTATCGGTCTTCTCGAGGCCGATGTGCGTCCAGTGCTCACCGGCGTCCACCGACTTGTATAACCCGTTGCCGATGGAGGCATTGTTGCGGGGATTGCCTTCACCGGTGCCGACATACAGCACGTTGGGATCGGAGGGGGCGACCGCGATGGCGCCGATGGAAAGGACCGCCTGATTATCAAAAATCGGGCGGAATGTGGTGCCCCCATTCGTGGTCTTGATGATGCCGCCGTTCGCGCCGGCGACGTAATAGGTGCTGGGATCTCCGGGGACGCCCACCACCACCGAGATGCGCCCGGCATTGTTCGCCGGACCCACGGATCGCCACTTGAGGGCGCCGAGATCCACTGCCGGGGTGGTCGCGGTCGTCGGGGTGGTGGCGACCAGCCCTGTTTTCGCGCCCGATGATCGGGTGGCAGCCGAGGGTACAGACTGCGCGCTCAGGGCCACAGGGGCCGCCAGCGCGGAAAGCGCCATCAACCGGATGTACATGGGCGGGGACGGGGTGTGAGGACGAGACGGAAACCGCGGACCCCTCTGATATGTGGGCCGGGGCGCTATCGCGCAAACGGTTCGACCGCCGATACGCCCGCTTCATGGGCGAGCAGGCCGAAGCAGAGGACGTCGTAGGGGAGGCCCTGACGGACCCAGCGCTCCCGCCGTCGCCCCTCTTCGCGGAACCCCAGTCGCTCAATGACACGGATCGAACGCTGATGGTCCGGGTGGATTTCTGCCTCGATTCGCCGAAGTCCCAATTCCCCGAACGCCACGCCGATCAGCGCGCGGAGCGCTTCGGTCATGTAGCCGTGTCCCCACCATGCGCGCCCGAGGACGTAGCCCAACTCCACACGGGCCGCTCCCACATCGAGCCGGAACAGTTGGACCAGTCCAATGATCCGTTCGCTGGTCCGATCCACCAGCACGAAAAACCAGGCGCTTTCCGTCTGCGCCTCCACGCGGGCATACCACGCTGTGGCATCCGCTGGGCTGCGCCAGGTGCCATAGGGCAGGAAGGCCGTGACGTCGTCGTCGGCGTGGACTTCCCGAAGCCCCTCCAGATCCGCCGGCGTGACCAGCCGCACGATCAGGCGAGGCGTCTGCAGTGGTGCCGGGATCGCGAGCGCCGCCACGGGGCCTTAAAACGTGTACGTGATCGCCGTCGAGAAGAACGTGTCCGTCTTCTTGAGCGCGACGCCGTTCCGCACCGGCGGACGCGCATTGTAGCGCTGGACATAGCCGATCTTGACCGCGAGGGCGCTCACCAGCGGTGCTACGAGCGCGCTCTCGCTGTTCAACAGGAACGCCTGGGACTCGCTGAGGTTCGGTAGATATTCCGCCGTCTGCTGGAAGTATGCTTTGGCGGAGAACAGGTGTTTGTAATCGACCGCTGCGCGGGCGGCCGGGAAGCTGCCCGCAAAGGCCGAGCTGGAGCCCGGCGTCAACGTCTGCTGAAAGGCGGAGGCACCGAGCGCCATCGTCAGCTTGTCGTTCGGCGCGTCGGCAAGCTTGTAATCCAGACCCACGCCCTCTTCAAAGCGCCGGCTGATCCCCTGCAGCACGTTCCGGTCGAAGCGCGTGACGACGTACATGCCAAGCCGTGGCGTTAACCGCCGCTCGGCGCGCAGACCACCGGTCCAAAAGTTGGCGTTGACCTTGTTGTCGGCTTCGCCGTAGAAAAAGACCAGATCCTGCGCCATCGACCAGCCACGCACCGTGTATTTGAGCTTGTTGCTCAGGTTGATGGCCGTGGCATCAGCGTTACCACTCGTTTGCGAGTACCCAAGCGCGGCCGTCCCCTCAAACCGCTTCACCTTCGCCGCCGTCGGCGCCGTCTGCGCCTGCGCGATGGTAGCCTGCACCAAGAGCGTGGTCAGCGCCGTAAGGACGGCGGCCGATGCGTGGCGTCGAACAGAGATCATGACGAGCGGAGGGGAAGGGTGCATGAAGGGTGAATGACAGTGGTGCGGAGGCGCACCACCACCAGGTTACGGCTGAATGAAAGTACCGTCACGCAAATCCTGCATCGCCTGCATCAATTCCGCACGGGTGTTCATGACAATGGGGCCGTGCCAGGCCACCGGCTCCTTAATGGGCGTGCCGGAGACGAGGAGGAAGCGCATCCCGTGTGGCCCCGCCGTTGCGACGACTTCATCCCCGGTATCAAAGAGCACCAGCGAGCGGTTACCACTCAGATCCCGCACCAGGTCATCGTCGTTGCCGGCGGTGCGTTCGGTCAGGATGCCGACATTGGGTGAGGCGTGGCGGAAGGTGCCGGTCCCTTCGAAGATGTACGCAAAGGTGTTGCGATAGGCATCCACCGGCAACACGGCCCGGGTGCGCGGTGGGACGGTGACATCGAGATAGACCGGATCCGCGGCGATGCCATCAACGGGTCCGCGCTTTCCCCAGAATTCGCCGCAGATCACGCGCACGATCGTGCCATTGTCCGCAATGACTTCCGCAATATCGCGGGACTGCACGTCCTGATAGCGCGGGGCGGTCATCTTGAGCGACGACGGCAGATTGGCCCACAGCTGAAAGCCGTGCATGCGCCCATCTGGCGCACCCATCGGCATCTCATGGTGCACGATGCCTCGACCCGCGGTCATCCACTGCACATCACCAGCACCGAGCAATCCGCGGTTCCCCAGACTGTCGGCATGCTCCACGGTCCCGGCGAGCACGTACGTGATGGTTTCGATCCCACGATGCGGATGCCACGGAAACCCGGCCTGATAGTGCGCGGGGGTGTCGCCCCGGAAATCATCAAACAGGAGAAACGGATCGGTGGTGCTGGTCTCGCCAAAACCGAAGGCGCGGTGCAGATGCACGCCGGCCCCTTCCATGGTGGGGCGGGCCTGTGAGATGCGGGAGACGGGACGAATCGACATGGCCGAAAAATAGGACGAGTCCGGCGGAATCGCTTGGGAAAGATTCTTCGGTTGGGATTGCCAACCCACGTGGGGACGCGGGGTAGGACCGGTCACACGTTTGGCGTGCGTGAATCCGGTGACAACGCACCGCATCCCCCAGGTTCACGCGCTCAGTGCACATCCCGATGTGCCTGTCTAGTGAGCACTCCCATGTCTCTCTCTTCTCGTCATGCCATGGTCGCCGTGATGGGCCTCACCATGGTCCTGACCGCCTGCCACGATACCACGGACCCCGCGATCGTTGACACCCCTGCCAGAGCGTACGGCATTGTGGGTGTTCAGCAGACGCTCCCCGTGGGAACACCCACGCCAGATTCGCTGGCCGTCGTCGTGTATGGGGCTTCAGGTGACCTGCTCCCCGGAACGGTTGTCCAGTGGACGATCGTCTCCGGGCGTGGGCGACTCAGCGCGGCCACCAGTACCACCAATGCGCAGGGGATCGCGCGCATCGGCTTTACCGCCGATACCCTCGTGGGCAACACCGTGGTCCGCGCGCTCGCGGGCACCAGCGTGGCCGTCGACTTCGAACAGCAGGCGGTGGCTGGCATCCCCAGTCGACTGGTCGCCCTACAGCCGGCCTCTGACTCCCTCATGGCCGGTGAAGTCTTCTCCGCGCCCATGGTCCATGTGGTGGACCGCTACGGCAACAGCGTCTCTGGGGTCACGTTCCAGGTCGCGGTACGGGACGCGGTGGAGGGGGATGCGCTGGCAGAGTCCATGGTAACCACCGGGGCCGATGGGGTGGCATCGATGACGTTCACACCGACCATGGTCCCAGGCTGGCGGTTTATCAGCTTCACCACTGCTGATGGCCTGACCGTCTCCTACGCCTTCGATGTCCTGATGCCGGAATCCAGACGTCGGGGCTGATCACCGCGGGCACCATCAAAAACAGGACGGTCCCCGCCAGTGCGCCCATGCGGGCGGACCAACGGGGACCGGACCACCCACCGCAGTCGGTGGCGCCTTACTTCTCGGTGCTCAGCATCATCAGCAGGTCGGCGCCGGCGTCTGGGGACCGCGGTAGCGGCGGCGTTAGCGCCTCGCCGAAGATGTCGATGGAGCGGAGCGCCGCGTCGATCGCCCCGAGCGCTGCCTGCAGCTCGGCCTCGGTTTTCCGGATCTCCCAGCGGTAGAGCGGGCCGGCGAACGCCAGCAAGGCGACACCGACCAGGAGTCCTCCTGCTAGGGCGGGGCCGGCCAGGGCAGCACCAGTCAGCAGCATGGCCTTCTTCGCAATGAGGGCGCCGATGAAAGCACTCAACGTGCCGCCGCCGCCGGCAATGATGCTGTAGCCGGCGATGTTTGCCGTGAGCCCCTCCCGGAGACTCACGTGCATGGTGACCTCGCAGGCCTTGGCACTCCCTGGTGCCGGGGCCAGCGACACGCGGAGCTCGGGTACGTACACCCCGTACCGGGTCCACGTCCACTTGTAATTGCCATCGACCATCGCCGGAAGCTCAAACACCAACACGCCACCATCAAGCGGGTGTCCCCCGAGTGTATCACGAAGCGACAGTGACCACGGTACCGCCTGCAGCGACCGACCCAGTACCTGCAGTACGGCGCGAGGTGATGCC
>JBEIUK010000130.1:0-8363 GCA_040374415.1 Gemmatimonadaceae bacterium
CAGATCTTTGAGAAGGTGAAGCCCGCCGGCCACGCCGCCGCGGTCATGGCGGCGCTCGAAACCCTCTGACATGTTTCCCGGATGGCGTTGCGCCATCCGACTCACTCCTTCCGTTCCCGATGACAGCCATGGAATCCGGCGTCCTGCACCGCACGCCGCTGTACGATCGTCATGTCGCCCTTGGCGCCAAGATCGTCCCCTTTGCCGGCTACGAAATGCCGGTGCAGTACCCCGCCGGGATCACCGCCGAGCATAAGGCCGTCCGTGAAGGGTGCGGCATGTTCGACGTGTCGCACATGGGCGAAGTCATCGTGAATGGGCCCGACGCGATCCGCTTCGTGAACGCCGTCACCAGCAACGATGTGGCCGCGCTCGCCGTCGGGCAGATCCAGTATTCCACGCTGCTGCGCGCCGACGGGACGATTGTCGACGACTTGCTCGTCTACCGCTATCCCGAGTTCCTGATCCTTGTGATCAACGCCAGCAACCGCGCGAAGGACCTCGCGCATCTGCAGGCGCATCTCGAGGGCTTTGACTGCACGCTCACCGACATCAGCGACAGCACGGCGCTGCTGGCGCTGCAGGGGCCGACCGCTGCAGCGATTGTGCAGTCGCTCACCAGCGTGCCGCTGAGCGACATCAAGTACTATCGCTTTGCTGTTGGTGAAGTGGCGGGCCATTTCTGCACCATCTCGCGTACCGGGTACACCGGCGAAGATGGATTCGAGCTCTATGTCGATGCCGCCGCGGCCGGCGCCCTCTGGGACGCTTGCATGGCTACGGGGCAGGTGACCCCGACCGGGCTCGGCGCGCGCGACTCGCTGCGACTGGAAGCGGGGCTCTGCCTGTATGGCCATGAGCTCGACGATCAGACCACCCCCATCGAGGCGGGGCTTGGCTGGATTGTGAAGCTCGCCAAGACCGAACCGTTCCTCGGACGGGACGTGCTCACTCGGCAGCATACCGGTGGCACCGATCGCCGCTTGGTGGGTTTCACCATCGATGAGCGCGCGATTCCTCGACATGGCTATGGCGTGAGCTACGGCGGAGTGCCCTTTGGCACCGTCTGCAGCGGCACGATGAGCCCGACGCAGGGGATCCCGATCGGGACCTGCTACCTCCCGGCCGCTGCGGCGGTGGTGGGCACCACCTTCGCCATTGATATCCGGGGGAAGATGGTGGCAGCGCGCGTCGTCAAACTGCCGTTTTACAAGCGACCCGCGAAGGCATGACCACCCGACCACGCCCGGTGCCAGCGCGCCGAGGCGCGGGCGACGACTCCTTGGGGGTCGTCGCGATTCTGCTGAGCGATGTCGAACCGGCCGTGCGTCTGAATGCGGCCCGGGAGGGGCTCGGCTTTCGCACCGTGACCATTTCGCCCATGGACGATGTCCGGGGCGATTTGCGTCGGGCCGCCCCCGATCTGCTGGTGTTGACCGGCGCGCTCATGGACCCGGCGAATGTCGCGCTGGTGCGGCAGGCGCTCTGGGACGGGCTCCCGGTGGTGGGTTTCACCGATGTCAGCGACCCGCTGCTGCAGGAGCGGCTGCGGGAGGTGGGCTACGCAGAGACGTGGTCGAAGCCCGTGGTGATCGAGGATGTGGTGGATGGGATCCGGCGGCGGTTGGAGCGGCAATTTCTCGCCGAACTGACCGGGCTCGTGGGGGAATCCGAGCCGATCCGCGAAGTGCTGGTGAAGATCGAGCAGATCGCGCCGGTCTCCAGCACCGTGCTGATCGAGGGGGAGAGCGGCACGGGCAAGGAGCTGGTCGCGCGGGCGATCCACAAGCTGAGTCCCCGCCGGGGGAAGCCGTTTATCGCGGTGAATGTCGGCGCGCTCCCCGAGACGCTGCTGGAGAGCGAGCTCTTTGGGCATGAGAAGGGCGCGTTCACCGGGGCGGCGGAGCGGCGGCTGGGGCGATTTGAGTTGGCCGACACCGGGACCCTGTTCCTTGATGAGATCGGCGAGGTGCCCTCCAGCACGCAGGTGAAGTTGCTGCGGGTGCTCGAGGAGCGCGAAGTGACCCGGGTCGGGAGCGGGCAGCCCATTCCTGTGGATGTGCGCGTGGTGGCGGCAACGAACCGACCGCTCCGCGAGCACGTCGAGGAGGGTGGTTTCCGCGCCGACCTGTATTACCGGCTGAACGTGCTGCGCATTTACCTGCCGCCGCTGCGTGATCGGCGCGACGACATTCCGTTGCTGGTGCGCCGGTTCGTGGCGGAGTTTTCGCGGCAGCATGACCGGCCGTTCCACGGGATCAGCGCCGACGCGATGGCGTTGCTGGCGGAGTATCCGTGGCCGGGGAACGTGCGCGAGCTCCGGAATCTGGTGGAGAGCATGGTGGTGCTCGCACCGGGGCGGGAGATCGGGGCGGAGGACATTCCGCGGGCGATCCGGGACGGCGGTGGCCGGCGCCTGTTGCCGGTGCATGTCGGGCCGGTGCTGCGGGAGGGGGAGCGGGCCCAGGGGCGCGAGCTCGAGTTTATCGTGCGCTCGCTGGTCGAGCTCAAGCTGCAGGTGGAGGAGCTCCGCCGTCGGATGGATGTGGAGGGGCGCGGGGCGGGACCGGCGGCGTGGGTTGGCGAGGTCCGGCCCATGGGTCCGGCGTACGGCGAGGTCTCGGCGATGCCGACCGGTGGGGCCGTGGCGATTCCTGGGGGGATGGTGCGGGGGATTGAGCCCCGTGATCAGGCGGTCCCGCCAACGGTGATTACGCTGGGCCCCGAGATGACCATGGCCGACATCGAGCGGGTGGCGATCCTGGCGGCGCTGCGGGAGTGCGGCGGGAACCGTCGAAAGGCGGCCGACCGGCTGGGGATCGGCGAGCGGACGCTGTACCGGAAGCTCCGCGACTACGAGCAGGAGCTCGGGATGGGCGAATTTGTGGATAACTCTGTGGAAAACCTCGATTAGAGAGAGGTTGAGGTCCACGCTGTTACGTTGTTGGCACACAATGTCTTGGGCGCAATTTGCGCTTGCCTATCCACATGCTTGTCCACATATTGACAGACGAACACGACATTTTGCGCACGGAAGGTGGCAAAATGTCTGGTGTGGTCTTTGTCCCAGCCCATCTCCGTCCCCTTCGGTATGAACCCGCCAGCACTTCCGGTTTCTTCGGGTCCTATCGCTGGCAGCGTGCTGCCGCTCCGTCGCGCCGAGGAGCTCATTGCCACGTTGCCGGGCGTTTTGTCGGTGCGGATCGTCCCGTCGGATACCGGCGGGATTGAGGAGATCCATGTCCTGACGACCGACGAGGTCGCGGCCAAGCATATGGTCCGGAACATTGAGAGCGCGCTGATGGCGCAGCTGGGGCTCCGGATCAATCACCGGAAGGTGAGCATTGCGCAGTCGATGGACCCGGTGCGGGCGGCGGACGGTCGGGCGCGGGCGATGCCGGAGGGAGCGATCCCTGGGGTGGCGTCGCCGGAGTATGTGGCAGCGCAACCGACAGCGGCGACGCCTGTGACCCCGTCGGCCCCCCTGTCGTCCATGCCCATGGTGGATGGCAGTGCCGCGTCGGCGGTGCCGGGGAGTGCGGTGCCGGCGCGCGGGTTGTTGTTCGAGGATGTGGAAGTGCGCCGTTCCCGGACGCGTGGCACGTCGTGTCGGGTGATTCTGCGCCGGGACGGGCAGGAGTATGTGGGGGAGGCGGAAGGACCGGAGAGTGAGCGGGCGCGGTTGGAGCTGGCGGCGCGCGCGTCGGTGGCGGCCATTACCGAAGCCGTGAAGGCGACCCCCGGGGTGACCCGGAGTGTGGCGCTGGAGGGGACGACGGTGGTGGAGGCGTTTGATCGGGAATTCGTCTTCGTGAGCGTGCTGGGGCGGGCGGGGCGTGACACCGCCGTGCTGACCGGCAGCAGCGAAGTGCGGGAGAGTCTGGAAACGAGCGCGGTTCTGGCCGTGCTCGACGCCACCAACCGGTGGTTGCAGTTCGACAGCTGATCCCAGCGCACCCGCGCTGACCAGGTCAGTGCGGTCCCACCCTTTTCGTCGCGATTAGACGACTACGATAACGTCCCCAACAGTCCAGTAGAGCAGAGCGAAGCAGAGCGGGCAGGTCAGTAGTTGAGCGGAGCCAACCTCGATAGCGCGTCCAGTTCCGAGCGGAACGACGTGACTCACCCGATGGGAGGTGACGCAACATGACCATGTTCTGGTTTCTGATGGCGAAGTGCTCGCACTTCTTCTCAGCCGAATTCCGGGTTTGGTAAGCTGAATTGGGCTGTTTGGGGACAGTAATTCGATATGAGCAAACGCATCATCGCCTTTGTCTGTCTGGTGCAAGTTAGCGCGATAGCATCGTTTTACGCTCTCGCGTCGCTTACGCCTGGCTTCGACACGACGTTGCTCGGCGGAGCTGCCTGCTTCGCCTTGCTGGCCGGTGTTGCCAGTTATTTCACGTATGCTGTGATGGATGGTAAGACCCGAGCGTCTGCGAGTCTCGCCCCTATCTTAGCAGCCATTGCGATTTACCCTGCTTGGCCCACCGCATTGCTTCTCGTCGCCACCCTAACTCTTGCGGAGACGCGTCGCAAGAACATGGAATGGATCAAGCGGATATTCAATGTTGGGCAGGCTATGGTTGCGTTAAGCACCGCAATCATAACTTACCTTCTGCTTGACGGTGTTTCCCTCCAAATAGACCAGAAACTTCGGCTACTGCCGGAAGCCGGCAGTACGGTTGCGTTCATTCTGGTGAACAACATTGCCGTCACTGGCGTTTTTTCGATTGCTGAAAATAGACCCTTCTTTTCAAATCTGTTTTCTGCGATGAAAGGATCGGTTCTGAACTACGCGATGGCCGTACCTTGGATTCATGCCTTCGCGATGGTGTACGTTCACTTTGGCTATGTCGGCGCGGGCTTCCTCGCATTCATCTTGTTCGGCTTGCGCCAGCTGAGTTCCGCAACCATAAAGCTGCAGCGCTACAACGACGAGTTGCTGACCGTACTGGTGAACTCGGTCGATATGCGCGACCCGTACACATCGGGCCACTCGCAGCGTGTCGCCAAAAGCTCGGAAATCATTGCGGCTAAGGTGCTGCGGCTCTCCAAGCGGCAGGTTGAACGGATCCGTATCGCGGCCATGTTGCACGACGTCGGGAAGATCCATGAGATCTTTACGGTGCTCCTGCGCAAGAACGGTCCGCTTACGCCGGAAGAGCGGTCGGTTATGGAACTCCACCCGATCAAGAGCGTGGAGTATGTCCAGGGGGTCGCGGATCTCGAGGATGTGCTCCCCTCTATCCGCCATCACCATGAACGCTGGGACGGCGCAGGCTATCCGGATAAGATCGCCGGCAAGGATATCCCGCTGGGTGCGCGCATTATCACCTTTGCCGACACCATCGACGCCATGACCACCGATCGCCCCTATCGGCCGGCGATGACCGAGGCGGATGTCCGGGCTGAATTGGTGAAGCAGCGAGGGAAGCAGTTCGATCCAGAGATCTGCGATGCGCTCATCAACAGTCCCTATTACTCGCTGCTCTTCCAGAAGGACGCTTCACTCACCGCCGAGCTCTCCACACCGTCCCTATTGCGGCTGCCAAGGCCGAAGCTTGAAGCGCAGCCCGCTGCTCCGACCGACGCAAGCGCACCCGCCCCAGCTGCCCGAATCGCCAGCTAGGCGTCTGTCGATCGGACGTAGTGCGCGGGATCGAGTCCTAGCAGTCGGAAGCTTTCCTGTAGATGTGTGCTTAATGCACGAATTTGGCGTCTTTCAACGTTGACATAGGTTGAAAGAAGCAATCTGGCATCGGCGGAACGCCCGATTCGTTCAAGGAGGCGCGCGGCTATGCTTGATGCATAATCGGAAAGCCCAAAACGTGCAAAGCGTGCTCGGCTAATCAAGAGTTCATTGAGGAGATCTCTATCCGGCTCCCAGCTTGGCTCAAGCAAGCCAATAGCACCGCGCAAGCAGAGAAGATAACGCTGGTCCTGAAGCGTACAGTGTACTCCAAAATTCTGATACTCTTCGAGAAATTGTTGTGCGGAGTTCGGTAGTCCCCGTTCTATAGCCTGCCTGCAGAGCAAGCTGTGTACCAGCGCTGAATATGAGCCCTTTGGTGTTTGAGAATGAGCTTCAACTGCGATCGATACCCACTTATCAAAAGAGTCAATGTCCCCTGTGGTGAGGATCGCGAGAGCAATTCGGTGCGCTGAGAGTACCGTGTTCTGCGGTGCTCTAAGGTGCTGCGCGATCTCAAAAGCTTTCAGATACGCTACCAAATGATCGTTGGAGCTATCTGCACTATAAAGCGCGGAACCTGCACGGGCTGCAGCGAAGTAGCTGGACGTGGATGGATCGGAGTTAAGTGCGTAGTTGAGCCAGTGTTTGGATAACCGAACGGCCACAGCATTGTTGCCAGCCGAGGCATGATAGATCATCCATAAGCTTGCACAGTCTAGGTCTTTCTCTGCCTCGGATTCGGTACCACTTGCCGCTTCAAAAGCCGCCGTCAGTTCAGCTTCTCGACCGTCTGAGGATGCAAGGACTGAGCAGTACATTGCGGCACGGCGTCTTGTCGAGACGGTGACAATTGGTGATCCCGCAATCGAAAGTAGGATCTCAATGTGAGATGCTGTATTGGTGTCGGTCTGTGACCCATAAGTTGAAGAGATCGCCTCGCTTGTCGTCTCAGCATTCTCTTGGGTATGCGTAGCCGCATCGGCCGGATCCCATCGCTTCGGGAGTGCGAGTCGCAGCGCAAATTCATGATCGCCAGCACTGTTCATCAGCCGCGCCGCGATCCAATTCAACCCCTGCTTCTCCTCCGCCGTCGCCCGCCCCTGGGCCCGCTCCACCAACCGCAGCCCGGCATGCGGCTCCCGGAAGTTCGCGATCTGTGACGCAAAGTGGAGCGTCTCCGCTGCCAGTCGCGCCGCATCACTCGCCTGCGACAAATGCTCCAGCGCATCGGTGATCAGCTCCTCCTCAGCCTGCGACGCCGCACGGGCGTCCTGCAGCAGGATCGCAGCCGTGCACTGATACAGGGTGCTCCGCTCCAGCGCCGAGAGCCGGTCCAGCACACCGCGCGCCACCAGATCGTGCACCTGCACCACCACGCCGTTCGCCCCCACAACAATGCCCGTCCGCTCGAGATGATCCATGCTGTCGAGCAGCTCATTCGGACGGAGCGCCAGCGTCTGCATGATCCGGTTCGGCGTCGCCCACCGCTGCAACAGCACCGCCGTCTTCAATACCCGCAACGCCTCCGACGGCAGCGCGAGCAGCCGCTGCTCAATAATCCCCTGCAATGTCGGCGGCACACCGCCCGCCGCCCCCGTCTCCGCCCAGTGGCTGATCAGCGATCGCAGAAAGAGCGGGTTCCCCTCACTCGCCTGACAGAACCAGTGGTCCAGCTCCTGGTCCACCGTCGTCGCGAGATCCTGACTCATCGCCTCCGTCAGCGTATGACAGGCCGCGACCGACAGCTCCGGTAATGGCATCACCTGCAATGGCAGCGGCGCACGCTGTGGCCGCTGCGGCCGAGGATGCGCGAAGCGGGAGGTCAGAACGAGGCACACGGCATGCCCGGAGATCCCGTCAATCAGATCCGCCAACACCTCCCACGAGGCCTGATCAATCCAGTGCGCATCTTCCACCACCAGCAGGATTGGCTTCTCGTCCGCAATCGCGGTCAGCAACTCAATCAAGGCTCGCCGCAGCGAGCCCCGCGGCCCCGGCTCACTCGGCTCTGTGCGCGCCGACGCCGCCGCTGGCACCAGTCGCTGCAACGCCGCCAGACTCCCCGGATCGCACCCCAGTGCACCAGGCCACTGAATGAGCTCCGGCACCCAATCGAGAAACACCGACAGTGGCCGCTCGAGATCACTCTCGCGACACGAGGCCTGCGCGATCCGGATCCCCTCGATCGCGGCCTGCGACGTCACCGCCTGCAGCAGTCGGCTCTTCCCCATCCCCGGGGGACCAGACACCAGCGTCGCCGAGCCCTGCCGCCATTTGGTTTGCCGGACCGCGCGCATCAGCGTCGCGACCTCGTCGTCACGCCCCACGAAATGCCGATCGGCCGGAACGGTGGCGACCCGCGTACGCGTCGCAGGTTCCACAATGCGGCGCCGAAGCAGCGACGCCTGAACGCGGAGCTCCACCGCCGAGCTCCCGACTTCACGCAGATACTGATCGAGCAACGCCACCGCCTCGGTCTTCGCCCCCGAGACCGCCAGCGACTCCGCCAGCGTTAGCGTCGCCTCTTCGTTGAAGGCATCAACCTCCAGCAGCCACCGCGCCACCCGCGTGGATCCGGTCCAGTCCACGCGATCGCGCCGCTCCCGGAGTAGCTCCACCAACACGCGCCGGACGTCGGCATGCACGGTGTAGCGCTCCTGCTGCACCC
>JBEIUK010000248.1:0-4233 GCA_040374415.1 Gemmatimonadaceae bacterium
CATGATGATCGTATTGGCGAGCACCTCACGCGCCTCTGGCGTCTCCGCCCGCGCAAGCCGATCCCCCAACCGGAACGGCGTAAGGAACCCCCCGACCTCAGTCGAGTGAATGCTCGAGGTGATGAGGATGATGTTCTTCCCCTGCGCGATGAGCGACGCCGTGGACGCGCTCCCGCGCTTGCGCGGGTCCATCAGCTGCTGCTGGATCTTTTGGTACTTGGGCAGATTGGCCAGATTCGCCGAATCGCTGATGAACGCCACCAGGAACGGCCGGCCCAGCGTGGTCTTGCCCAAAGTGCGCACGGAGACGCGTGGACTCGCTTTATCGAGCGCCGTCCAGTAGTCGGTCACTTGCTTCCACGTGGGGAGCTTGCGATCGGTGCCCGGCTCCCAGCCAAGGATGCTCGCGGGCGACGGCACACGGGCGGCCTTCTGTGCCGCCACAGGACTGGCGAACAGCGTGCCCGCCATGGCGGCGGCAGTCAGCACGCGTCGGGTGAAAGCCTGTCGGGGGATAGCGATCATGGACATGGTGGGAGGAGTCAGGGAACGGGCTTGCTGCCCCACGTCTTGCCCAAGGTGCTGAGCAGCGCGGCGTACGTTTCGATACCGTCCCAGAGATTCCGGATGCGGAGATTCTCGTTGGCGGCGTGTTGATTGTCGTCGTAATTCGCGATCGGCAGCGAGATGATCGGGGCCTTCAAAATCGACTCAAAGAGATACATCGGGCCGCTGCCGCCCACCGTCGGACTGACCAACGGGGCCGTTGGCGCCCCTGCCGTGAGCGCCGACAAAATGGCTTTCCCAAACGGCCCGTCCATGGCCACCCGCGACGCCGTATAGCCGGAATCCCATTGCACCCGCGCCACCCGCGGATGCGCGAGGCGCATGGCCACGGTGACGGAATCCCCGGTCACCCAATAGCCCTGCTTGCGGATATGGGCTTCGATGAGCTGCCGCACCCGCGCGGGCGACTGCGCGGGCACGAGCCGCAAATCGACCGAGGCATAGGCTTCGGTGGAAATGGTATTGGAGCCCGTCTCGCGGACGCCCCCCACCCGAATGCCACGAATATTGAACGCGGGGAGCATGATCCGGTCGGCCAGCAACGCGCCATTCGCTTCGGTAGCCCCCAGCCCAAAGGCAGCACGCAAGGTCGAATCAAAGCGCGGCAGCCGGGCAATCGCCGCGCGCTCAGCGGCCGACACAGGCTTCACGTCGTCGTAGTACCCAGCGACCCGAATGCGTCCGTTGTCGTCGCGCATGCTCGCCAGCAGGTTGGCGATCATCGCTCCGGGATTCGGCGCCCAGTTACCGTAGTGGCCACTGTGCAGCGCACGCGTTGGACCGTAGAGCGAGAGCTCGAAGCCGGTGATCCCGCGCATCCCAAAGGAGACGAGCTGCTGCCCGTTTTGATGCACCGGCCCATCGCAGAAGAGCCAGCCATCGCTCTGCAACAGATCGCGATACGTGGCGAGTATCTGCGACAGATGCCCGGACCCCGCCTCTTCTTCTCCCTCGAAAAACACTTTCAGATTCACCGAAGCGTTCACGCCACCAGCCTGCATCGCGTCCACGGCCGCCAGCATGGCCATGATCGATCCCTTGTCATCGCCGGCGGAACGGCCGTACAGCAGCGCATTCGGATCAATCCGCCCACTCCCCGTCGGAATGGCGATCGGCGCACCGCCCCGCTCGAGCTCCGCCGACCGCAGCACCGGCTGCCAGGGTGGCGTGGCCCATTTGCTGGCGTCCACCGGCTGGCCGTCGTAGTGCGCGTAGAGCACCAGCGTGCGCGTCGCCCCCGGCGCCATGCGCTCCCCATAGACTGCCGGCGGTGCGCCAGGCACCGTGAGCAACCGCCGATTGGTGAACCCACGCTGCTCCAGCATGCGGAGCAGCGCGTCCGCGTTCCGGCGAATCCCAACCGAATCCGACGCGAGATTGGGGATCGCCAGCAAGCGGGCAAACTCGGTGACGATGTCGCCTTCATGCTGCTCGCGATACGACCGGGCCGCCGCGCGCGCCGCCGCAGCGGTCCGGGCCGCATCGGCGCCCTGCCCCTGCCCCACCGCGGGGAGGGAGAGCGCCGAGACCAGGGCAACGAGTGCGAGGCGCGAGCGACCCATCCAAGTGGAGGAACGCAGCACCTCAGCGCTCCAGCTTGAAGCCAGGATCAATCGCCGGTCGCGTGGGCGCATTCGCCACGAACCAGCCAGTGAGATACATCCACTGCGTCATCCGCGTGAGCTTCGGATAATTGATATTCTGCGGCGTATCGCGCGGCGTGTGATAGTCCGGATGCAGATTCGTCGAGTACATCACCGAGGGCACGTTGAGGCGCGCGTACGGCACATGGTCGCTTCGGAAATACCACCCTTCCGGATGCGTCGGCCGGTCCCACAGCGAGTCGAGCACAAACTTGCCGGTCAGCGCATTGGCTTTGAGGGCCAGCGCCACGAGATCCGAGGAATTCCGGTGCGGCGGCTGAATGCCCAGCAGGCTCGCCGAATCCGGATGATTGCGACCAATCATGTCACCGTTGAGCACGGCCACGATTTGCCCGAGCGGCACCACCGGATGCGCGGCATGGTAGCGCGAACCCAGCAACCCGCGCTCTTCGGCGCCATGGAACACAATCAGCGCCGACCGCTTCGCTGGCTGCTTCGCAAATGCACGCGCCGCAGCCAGTACCGCCACACTCACCGACGCGTTGTCGTCGGCGCCCGCCCACACGGAATCCTTATCAATGATGTAGCGCACCCCGTCATGATCCTGATGGGAGCTGAAAAGGACATACTCGTTCTTCAGAACCTTATCGGTGCCCGGGATGATCGCGACAATATTGACCGAGGGCGTCTCGAACCGCTCCATCTTGATCTGGAGCGTGGCCGTGGACGGGGTCCGCCAGCTGGCCTCTGCGCTTCGGCGCACCAGGAAGCTCGGCACCTGATTCCCACGCATCGAGGTGGCCGAGTTGGCCGGCGGTGGCGCTTGGTTCGCAAAGCGCGAGGCGGCGCCCGCCACGTCATAGCTGCCGCGCTCGCGCAGGATCGCCATCGCATCAAAGGCGCGATCCGCAACGGAATCCGCCACAATAATGATGGCGGCCGCGCCCCGCCGCTGCAGCTTCGAGGTGGTCGCCGTCTGCGCCGCCTGCGTGTAGCGCACCTCATACGAGTTCGTCGTGGTGCGCACTGAGGCCGGCGATGGCGTTGCCATGCTGATCACCGCCACCTTGCCGCGGACATCAATCGTCGTATCGCTGCCATTGCCCACCCACACGGTCGGCGCCGACACCTCGGCGATCGTACTACCGAGGGGGACGATGTCCTTCCAGAGGGTCAGGTCCGTGCTGCCGAGCCGAACGGCGCTGGAGACGGTGGAGACCCGGGTCCGGATCATGTTGAACCACTGGAAATAGCTCCCATCCTGGCCTGCGGGCTTGGCGCCCATCGCACGAAACTGCTCGGCGACCCAGATCGAGGCGCGCATCTCATCCACCGTGCCCGCTTCCCGGCCGCGCATGCCATCGTTGGCCATGGCGTACAGATCCCGCTTGAGATCGGCCTCCCGAATCGTGGCCATCGCGGCAGGTACCGAAAGGTTGCCAGAAGCCTGGCGCGCGGCTGGCTTCGTCCCCTGCGCCGAGAGCGCGAGTGGCGCCGCGGACAACAGGACACACCGCAAGACGGTCTGTCGCATCACTTGATCACCTCACGCTGCTTGAGATCGTACCGGTCGTCAGCCTGCAGGGTGAGAAACGGTTTCTCACCCACGGGGCGTGGATGGGTGGGATCATGGACGGCGACCTGCGCCTTCCCCATGACTTCGAAGCGATCCCCAGTTACGACGATCGCCGTCGCTTCACTCAGCCCGATCCCGATGAACGTGGGATACTTCGGCATGACCTGCTGCAGATCGGTCCACCGGTTGCGGGTGTTGATGTGCTGATCGATCGCCGACTTCCGGAGGAAGGCGAAGCCCTTCAGATGTTCGGGCTCCGGCGCAATCATGAGCTGCGCCCCGGCCACGGCGCCGCGCACCAGGAAGTCCCCCTGAATGCTGGCCCCGGCCGATGACCCGCCCACAAACCAGACGCCCTTGGCGTCGGCGAGCATCGCCGCGAACTCCGGGGTGTCCGCGACCTTGGGGTCGGCGGTGTGCAGCATGTGCACGTTCGTGAGCCCAAGCTTCTTCCAGGAAGCGAGCACGGAATCGGCGGCATACGCG
>JBEIUK010000146.1:0-7626 GCA_040374415.1 Gemmatimonadaceae bacterium
CCGGGCCCGCCCGCGCCCGGTGGCGCAGGCACAGCGGATCACGACGCCGCCGGTGATCGACGGTCGGCTGGACGAGGCGGTCTGGCGTCAGGGCACCCCGATCACGGAGTTCCTGCAGCGTGAATTGAATGAAGGGGTCCCGGCCTCCGAGCGCACGGAGGTGCGATTGGCGACCGATGGGCAGTATCTCTACATCGGCGCGCGGATGTTCGATCGCGAACCACAGCTGATCGTGCCGGGTGAAAAGATTCGCGATGTGACGCTCACCAACAGCGATCACCTCGCGATCATTCTCGACACCTATCACGATCGGCAAAATGGCTTTGTCTTTGCCACGACGCCGGCGGGGATTGAGTACGACGGGCAGGTGATCCGGGAAGGGGAAGGTGGTGGGGCCGCGCAGCCTGGGCAGAATCGCATGCAGGCCGGCGCGATGGGGGGCTTCAACCAGAATTGGGATGGCAGCTGGTCAGTCGCGACGACGATTGATTCGCTGGGATGGACTGCGGAATTCCGGATTCCCTTCTCGACGTTGCGCTATCAGGGGGGCGGCACTGATCAGACGTGGGGCTTCAATGTCACCCGGAACATTCGTCGGAAAAACGAAGAGCTCTATTGGGCGTTCATTCCGCGGCAGTTCAACCTGTATCGCCTGTCGCTCGCCGGTGAACTCACCAACCTGACGGTCCCGACGCGACGTATTGCGACCGTGACGCCGTACGTACTGACCTCCACGCAGCAGCGATGGACCAATGGCGTCGCGGCACGCACGTCGCCGACGGAGTTCGGCGGGGAGATCAAATACGGACTGACACCGGCGCTCACGCTCGACCTGACGGCCAACACCGACTTTGCGCAGGTGGAGGTTGATGACCAACGGGTGAATCTCACCCGGTTTCCCGTCTTCTTTCCGGAGAAGCGGCCATTTTTCCTTGAGAACGCCGGCGTCTTTTCAGCAGGGACGCCACAGGCCGTCGATCTCTTCTTCACGCGCCGCATCGGGATCGCGAGCAATGGCACGCCGGAGTCGATTCTCGGGGGTGGGCGACTCTCCGGGCGGATTGGACAGACGACGGTGGGGCTGCTGCACATGCTGACGGATGCGCCCGATGCAACCGCCTCGGGGCAGGCCTTTTCCGTGGCCCGTGCGATCCGGGAGTTGCCGTCGCGGTCGCGTATTGGGGCGATGATGGTGCAGCGCCAGTCCACCAAGGATGGGGGCGATGTGAATCGCACCTTTGCCGTCGATGGACGCCTGGGGCTTGGGCAGGCCTGGACCGGGGATGTCTGGATGGCGGGGACGACCACCCGTGGGCGCACGGGCGATGCCACGGCGTACAGTGCACGGATGGCGTATGCCAACAGCCTGATGAATGGCAACCTGCGGGTGACGCAGGTGGGGGGCGACTTCAATCCCGAAGTGGGCTTCATGGGCCGACCGGCGGGGTACCGGGGCTTTGACGGGACCGTCATGCGGTTGATCCGAAAGCCAGAGTGGCCGTGGTTCAAGCAATGGAATCCGCACATCAGTGGCCGCGGCTTTTATGGCCTGTCCGATGGCTTCTATCAGAGCGGCTACTGGCATTTTGATCTGACCGAGATTGAACTCGCGAACGGGGCGAAGTTTGGCCCCGAGTACAACCTCTCGCATGAAGGCTTGCAGGCGCCCTTCGCGATTTCGCCCGGCGTCGTGATCCCGGCCGGATCCTACGACTGGGGGACCCTCGGCTTCGACTTCAACAGTGATCCCAGCGAAGCGATTTCGATTGCCGGCCGTGCCGATGTGGGCCCCTTCTGGACCGGGCAGCGCACCGGGGGGAATGCGACGCTGACAGTGCGTCGTGGTGCGGCCTTTTCGGCCTCATTCCTGCTCGACATGAATGCGGTCCGTCTGCCGCAAGGGAACTTCACCAGCACGCTGGAAGCGCTGCGGCTCAATTACTTCTTTACGCCGCGCATTTTTGTGCAATCGCTGACGCAATACAACAATCAGCAGAAGATCTTCTCCAGCAACGTGCGCTTCGGTTGGCTGAACACCGCCGGCACCGGGCTGTTCGTCGTCTTTAATGACGGCCGGGAAGCCACGGGCTTCTTCGACTGGAACAAGCCGCAACAGCGCTCGCTGTTCCTCAAGTTCACTCGGCAGTTTGGCACCGGAGGATAACCACATGCGCGCCCTGACCGCATCGGTAACCCGTGAGCAGTGGCCCTTGCGCGAGCCCTTTGCCATTGCGCGTGGTGTCATGACCGCCATCGATCTGCTGGTGGTGACGGTTCGTGACGCCCAGGGGCATCAGGGGTGGGCGGAAGCGGCGGGGGTGGATTATGACGGGGAAACGATCGACGGATTGCTGCGGCAGGTCACGACGGTGCTGCCGGCGATCCAGGCGGTGGCGCCCGATGGTCTCGTGACGGCGGATACGCTTGCGGTCTTGCAGTCCGTGCTGCCGCCGGGTGGTGCGCGCAACGCGCTCGATTGCGCGCTCTGGGATCTCCGCGCGAAGCAGTTAGGGATCCCGGCCTGGCAGACTGCCGGGCTTCCGTCGCTGGACCCGCTCACGACCGTCTACACCATCGGGATTGGCACCGAAGCGGACACGCGGCGCAAGGCGTCGGCGGCCCGCGGCTATCCCGTGATCAAGATCAAATGCAACGCCACGCAGCCTCTCGATATGGTGCGGTGGGTGCGTGACGAACATCCGACGGCGCGATTGTCCGTCGACGCCAACCAGTCGTGGTCGCGTGACCTGCTCGAATCGCTCCTCCCGGCGTTGCAGTCGCTCGGGGTCGAGTTGGTGGAGCAGCCGGTGCGCCGAGGTGACGATGCCACGCTGGCTGGGCTCGAGTCGCCAATTCCGCTCGCTGCGGATGAATCGTGCGTCGATCGCCATTCGATGGCGGCGTTGGCGCCGTACTATCAGGTGATGAGCATCAAGCTCGATAAATGCGGGGGGCTCACCGAAGCGCTCGCTATGGCCGAGGCGGCCGCCGCGGGCGGACTGGGGCTGATGGTGGGG
Source organism: Gemmatimonadaceae bacterium (assembly GCA_040374415.1). Taxonomy (GTDB): domain Bacteria; phylum Gemmatimonadota; class Gemmatimonadetes; order Gemmatimonadales; family Gemmatimonadaceae; genus Gemmatimonas. Next base: position 3,018 of record JBEIUK010000146.1, read on the forward strand.
AACATGTGTGGGACCTCACTCGGGATGGCGCCCGCGACGCTGATTGGCCAGCGCTGCCAGATGGTGGACCTCGATGGTCCCCTGCTGCAAGTGGGCGATCGAGCGCATCCGTTGGTCTACCGGAACGGCCTCGTCTCGCCGCCGACCTCGGATCTCTGGGGATAATGCCCGAACGCTGTTAGCTTTCGGGGATGCACACCACGCGCGTGGCCTCCGTCACGGAGGAAATCGCCAATGCGCTCACGCATGGCGTCGGACTGTTGGCGAGTCTGGTTGGGCTCCCCGTGCTGGTGCTGTCGGCGCTGAGCCGAGGTGAGCGGAGCGCTGTGATTGGGATGAGCGTCTTTGGCGCCTCACTCATTGCGCTCTATGCGGCCTCCACGCTGTATCACGCCATTCCACATCCGACGCTGAAGCAGCGGATGCGGGTGGTCGATCATGCCGCGATTTACCTGCTGATTGCTGGGACCTACACGCCGTTCACCTTGGGCGTCTTGCGCGGCACGTGGGGATGGACGCTCTTCGGTATTGTCTGGACGCTCGCCGCGCTCGGGGTCCTGTTCAAGGTGCGCTTCGGCAGCGGTCGCTTTCATCGCGTCTCCACGGCCGTGTATGTGCTGATGGGGTGGGTGATCATTGTGGCGATCCGGCCGCTGATGCGGACCATGGATCATGCGGGCCTGATCCTGTTGATCGCCGGTGGGCTGTGCTACACCGGTGGCGTCATTTTCTACATCGATAAGCGTCGGAGCTGGACGCACCCGGTGTGGCATCTGTTCGTCCTCGGCGGCAGCGTCTGTCACTATTTCGCGGTCCTCTGGTACTCCTCGCCGGTTCTGCGCCAGAGCGCGTCGTAGCGCCGTGGTGGCGGCTGGCGTAGGGTGTCCCGGGGCCGACGTGTTCTCCCGGTCATGACACCATGTACGCGGCTACGCAGTGCCGTGCATCGACCACGTCGCTGGACGGGGGTCGGTCTCGCCATCTTGCTGGTTGGTTGTGCCACCGAGACGACGGTGGCACCTGGACCGTCTGCGGTGGATTCGCTCACGGCCCTTCCACGCACCTTGTCGGTCGCGGAGGGGCAGGCGATTGCCGCCAGCAACAGCTTCGCCATGGGGCTCTTCCGGCAGGTGCTCGCGACGGCGCCCACGGAGAACGTGGTGCTGTCGCCGTTGAGTGCCTCGGTCGCGCTGGGGATGACGATGCATGGTGCGGCAGGTGGCACCCGTGCCGCCATGCGGTCCACTCTGGGATGGAGCATGACGGCCAGTGATACCGTGGTTGCCGGGGCCTATCGGGATCTGCAGGCGCTGTTGCCAACGCTCGATACCAGTGTGACCCTGACGGCAGCCAATGCCATCTGGTATCGGCAGGGCTTTCCCTTTGAGGCCGCGTATCTCACGAGTAGTGCCGCGTATTTCGGGGCGACGGTGCGTGGTGCGGATTTTTCATCGCCATCGACGCTGACGGCGATCAACAGCTGGGCCAGCAGCGCGACCCAGGGGCAGATCCCCAAGGTCCTCGATGCGATCCAACCGCAGCAGGTGATGTTCCTGCTCAATGCCCTCTACTACAAAGGGGCATGGCGCACCCGCTTCAACCCGTCGGACACGTACTCCAGCAGCTTTCGACTGGGGAATGGCCAGACAGTCACCGTCCCGTTCATGACCCGCACCGGTGGCAGTGGGGTGCGGTTCCGTGCGACCGATCGCTACACCGCGCTCGAGTTGCCCTACGGCAACGGGGCGTTCGTGATGGATCTGTTTGTACCAGCTGATGGCCATTCGCTGACCGACCTGACCACTGACCTGGCCGGGATGGGGTGGCAGCACGCCATCGATGCGATGACGTCTGCCCCATCGGTCAGCATCGCGCTGCCACGCTTTCGGGTCAGCACCTCGGCGCAGCTCACACTCCCATTGACCGCGCTGGGGATGGGGGTGGCCTTCACCCCTGGGGCAGCAGATTTCACGGGGATGTCCTCGACCCGTGGCACGGAGCTCTACATCGATTTCGTGAAGCAGGATGCGATGATCGAGGTGACGGAGGCCGGGACCACCGCCGCGGCGGTCACCACGATTGGGATCGGGGTGACGTCGGCCGGGCCCGGCTTCCGCGCGGATCGCCCGTTCCTCTTTGCGATTCGCGAGAAGCTCAGCAATACGCTGCTGTTCCTCGGTGCGGTGCAGCAGGTGACGCCCTTCTAACGGGTTGGTGGCGTCCAACGGATGGTACGTCGCGCCCGACGTGACTTTCCGCGGCGGTCGGGGTAGAGTGAAGGCATGTGCGGCCGATGGTGACCCCAGTGATGACCACTGGTCGGTACGCCGCCGCGCTCCCCGTGTCTTCCGACGGAGTTTCTAATGCGTGTTGCCAATTCGCTCGTCTCGTCGCGCGCCGCGTCCACCGTCCGTCGTGTGTCGCGCCTTGTTCCGCTCGCGCTGTCGACCAGTCTGGTCCTGCTCGCCGCCTGCGGGGATCGGAAGGCGCCCGACGCCGCGCGTGCGCTTGAGACCACGCCGCCGCCGGTGACCCCACAGTTGCAGGACGCGCCGACGCCCGTCGCCGTCCCGCCGAAGGATACCGTTGTGCCCCCACCGGCCCCGCAGCCGGAACCCGCAGCTGCTCCCAAGCCGGCGCCCAAGCCCGTGAAGAAGCCGGCCGCTCCGGCTCCCGCGCCCGCACCGGCGCCCCCCGCGACACCGGCGCCGGCGCCCAAGCCGGTGGCGCCCACCACGGGCGTGATTGCGGCCGGCATGCTGCTCCGCTTCGAGACGCGCGACAAAGTGTGCAGCGGCACGACCGCCGTTGGCAGCAGCTTCACGGCACCACTCACCCGCGAAGCGGCTGGGACGAACGGCGCACTCATCCCCACCTCCGCAGTCGGCACTTTCGAGGTGGTCGCCTCGAGGTCGGCCAAGAACAAGGGCGACAGCACCGGCATGGCGATTCAACTGACGTCGATCAGCTACGCGGGCTCCAGCTATCCGGTCGATGCGACGGTGGAATCGGTCGCGACGTCGCGGGTGCGCACCACCACGGGGACCACGGATGCCCGGAAAGTCGCAGGCGCCGCCGCGATTGGCGCGTTGGCCGGCCAGCTGCTGGGGAAGAACACGAAGGGGACGTTGCTGGGCGCGGCGGCTGGTGCGGCGGCAGGCGCCGTCGCGGCCAGCCAGACCGGCGACTACGAAACGTGCATCGGTGCGGCCACGCCGATCAGCGCCACCCTCAACGCCCCGCTCACCGTGAAGCTGGCGGGGAACTGAACCCGGAGATGGGGCGTCGTTACGGGCGACGCCCCGCCGACGTGGCGAGTTCTCCAGGAAGCGCCGGCGTGTGCACCGGCGCCCGCCGAGCATGCGTGAGCTGCTCAAAGCTGTAGCCCAGCGCAATCAGTCGCGCTTCGCTCCACGCCGGTCCCATGAATGAGATGTCGACCGGCAGGCGATTATCGGTGAAGCCGGCCGGCACCATCAGATCGGGGAAACCCGTCAGATTGGCGAGGTTCATGGGATCGGGGCCGGTGGCCGCGCTCGCGCCGGTGATCAGCGCCGGCTTCACCGGCGAGGTCGGATACACGATCGCATCGAGACTGTCCTTGGTCATCAACCCCTGCACCAACTCGCGGAGCAGGGGGAGCGCATGGTCCCGCACCGCACGATACTCCAGCCCCGTCGTATCGCCGCTCGCCAGCTCCGCCGAGAAGCGCGTCCATCGTGAGGCGTTCGGACCAGTCCCATTCGCGCCCAGTGATGGCACGGTGCGCGTACGCGCAATCATCTCGGCGAGACTCTTCGGATACGTCGGGCCCGTGGTGGCGAGATAGCGCGCAATCTGCCCCGGAAATTCGGGATAGCGAATCGCCGTGTACCACGCATCCTTCGCCTGCAGCACCCACGCGGGGAGCCGCACGTCGACCAACGTCGCACCGGCCGTTCGCATGGCGTCCAGCGCGGTGCCCATGACCCAATCCACGTCGGGGTCTTGCCCAAAAAAGTCGCGGGCCACACCAATGCGTGCGCCGCGGAGAGCGCCCAGGCGCAACGACGTGGTATAGTCCGGCGGGAGATGCCCCGCGCTCTTCCGCGTGGCGGTATCAGCAGCATCATCCCCAGCGAGGACGTTCAGCGCGATCGCGAGATCCGTCACCGAGCGCGTCATGGGACCACCGGTGTCAAACGACAGCGCCAGCGGGATGATCCCGGTCCGGCTCAGCAACCCCAGCGTCGGCTTCAAGGCCACAATGCCGTTCGCGGTGGCGGGGCCACGAATCGATCCGCCGGTATCGGTCCCCAGCCCGAATTGCGCAAAGGCGGCGGCCACCGCCGCCCCGGTGCCACCGCTCGATCCACTGGGGGACCGTGTGAGGTCATGCGGATTCCGCGTCTGGCCACCCAGCGAGCTATACGTATTCCCTGAGGCGAACTCGGAGAGATTCACCTTCGCGAGCACAATCGCCCCCGCTGCCCGGAGCCGTCGCACCAGCTCGGCGTCTTTCGACGGAATCCACCCCTCCAGCAGCACCGATCCACCCGTGGTGGGCAGATCCTGTGTGTCGTAGTTGTCCTTCAGGACGACGGGAATGCCATGCAGCGGGGAGCGCCGC
>JBEIUK010000268.1:0-3613 GCA_040374415.1 Gemmatimonadaceae bacterium
TACCATGATGGATCTGCATGGTCTGGGCATCGATATGCGGCTCCAGCGCCTCGGGGGCGTAGGGGAGGGCGGGAAGAACATGAGCCATGAGGGGCCTCGACAGTGCAAAAGGTGAACAGAGGGACCAGCGACGTCGGATGAACGATGTCCGCTCGACGGCGTCAGGCCGTTGGCTTCGAACGTTCCCGCCACCAGCCAATGATACCCGGCAGGATCGACAGGAAGATGACGACGAGAATGACTTTCTCAATATGCTGCGCCACGGCCGGGACCGTGCGGCCCAGAATGTAGCCGATCAGGAGCATGCTCCAGACCCAGGCGATCCCCCCGACCACGTTGAAGAGGAGAAAGGACCGGTACGGCATTTTCCCCACCCCGGCCACCACGGGTGCGAAGGTCCGGACAATCGGCATAAAGCGCGCCAGAATGACGGTCTTCCCGCCATGCCGCTCGTAGAAGGCTTGCGCCCGCAACAGATGCTTCTTGTGAAAGAGCAAACTGTCTTCGCGGGTGAAAATCCGGGGGCCGGAGGCGGCACCAATGCCATAGCCAACGGTATCGCCGACAATCGCCGCGACCGTCAGGATGAGCCCGAGCAGCCAGACGTTCAGGCCGAAGGCCGGATCCGACGCCAGCAGTCCCGCCGTGACCAGCAACGAGTCGCCCGGAAGAAAAAAGCCGAGCAACAGCCCCGTCTCGGTGAAAATGATCAGCGTCAAGCCGACATACCCCGCCCACTGAACCAGCGCGGGAAGATCGCGAAGCCGTTCAAACAGCTGCGTCAGGAAGTCCACAGAACCGGTGAGCAGAAGGAAGGGAGAATCCGAGAGGGAAAGCTCGGCGGGTCACGCACCCCGGTCAACCGCAGTAGCTTCTCCCGGGTGCTGACGGTCCATCTTCTCGCCCACACCCACTGGGATCGTGAGTGGTATCACCCGGCGGTCCGCTTTCGGGCCCGGCTGGTGGCGCTCATCGATGCACTGCTGGCGGCCCCGCCGGGGGCGCTGACGCCGTTCCTGTTGGATGGGCAGGCCATCGTCCTCACCGACTACCTGGCCGTTCGCCCTGAGCAGCAGCCGGCGCTGGCCCACGCCCTCCGCACCGGCACGATTGAAGCCGGGCCGTGGTACGTCCTCGGCGATACCCTCATCCCGTCGGGTGAGGCGATCGTGCGGAATCTTGAGGCGGGACGGCGCACCTTGCAGCGCCTTGGGGCGGCCCCACCCCCGGTGGCCTATTGCCCTGACACCTTCGGGCATCCGGCCGCGCTCCCGAGCATTGCGGCGGGCTTCGGGCATACGGTGGCAGTCGTCTGGCGCGGGGCCGGTGGCGCGTCGTTCCCGCCGATGGACACGGCATGGTGGCGCGGCCCTGACGGCGCGGCGCTGCTCTGCTACCATCTGCCTCCCGACGGGTACGAGTTTGGGAGCGCACTGCCCGCCGATCCGGCCGCTGCTCAGGCGCGGTGGTCTCGGATGCGCGAGACGTTGGCGGCGCGGAACCGCACCGGTCAGCTGTTGCTGACAGTCGGTGCCGATCACCATGCCCCGGACCCGGCGCTCGCCAATCAAGTCGCGCAGCTGTCGGCGGTGGCCGCGACCGATGGCGATGTGGTCCGTCGCACGACACTGCGCGAGGCGGCCGATGCGCTGCATCAGGCGGCCCGTCGGCAGACGCTGCCCGAGGTGCACGGGGAGCTGCGAGACTCGTACGGGTATACCTGGACGCTCTCCGGCACCCTGGCGACGCGCGCCTTTCAGAAACGGCGAAACGCCCTGCTGGAGCGTCGTCTGTTGCGCGAGGTGGAGCCGGCGCTGGTGCTCGCCCGGTTGCATGCCGCCGACCGCTTTCGCGACGTGGATCCGCGCGGTGTCCTCTCGCTCGCTCAGCTGCCAACGCTGCTCGCCCGCACGTGGGAATCGCTGCTGGCCACGCACCCGCATGACACCCTCTGCGGCTGCTCGGTCGATGCCGTCGCCGCCGATTGCTCGGCGCGGCAACGTGAGGTCGCCGCCTCCGCGACGGAACTCACCGCTGCGGCGCTCTGCGGCGCGTTGCACCATGATGCCGTTGTGGCGAGATCGGGGCCCATTGCGCCCCGACCACATACGGTGGTCATCAACCGCACGGCACGCGAGCGCGGCGGTCTCGCACAGCTGCGGCTCCTCGAAACGATGGCCGACGCCCCCGTTGGCCCCGGGAGTGCAGCGGGGGGGGACATCATCGCCCCCACCACGGCGCGCCAGCTGTCACCGGCGGTGCCACCAGCGGTGCCATCAGCGGTGCCATCAGCGGTGCCGCCGCAGTGGGCGACGGCCATGGTGCAGCCGCTGCGCCAGACGGAGCGTTTTCTTCGCCGAGAATCGCCGCAGCATTATCCCGATAACGATCGGGTCCGCGTGCACCAGCTGTTGGCGTGGCTCCCTCCGGTGCCGGCGTTCGGGGTGCGGGTCTTCGACGATCTCACGATGCATGCCGTGCCACCCGTGCCGTCATCGGTGGAACAGGTGGGCGACGTCATCACGATGCAAAACGGCCGGCTGGCGGTCACGGTCACAGCGGAGGGAGTGACCTTGCAGCAGGGCGATCGCACCCTGTCGCGATGCCTCGCCCTCGAAACGGTAACCGATGTCGGTGACAGCTACACCCCGTCGTTGCGCGGAGCGCCGGAACCACTCCGTCTGCAGCGCGTGCACGTGGGGATGCGTGGCCCACTGCGATCGAGTGTGCAGCTCTGGTGGCGCTGGCGTCGTGGTTCGGAGCGGATTCGCGTCCGGACCGAGCTGATGCTGGACGCGGACGCCGACACCCTCCGATGCGAGGTGCGCGGCATGAACGCACGGCGGCATCATCGCCTCCAACTCGTCTGCCGTACGGATCTGTCAGCCCATGCCGTCACCGCCGATGCGGCCTTTGGTCCCGTCTCGCGCACCCTCGTGCCCGATGTGCCGGACGCGGTGCCGTACGAACGCCCGCCCACCACGATGCCCCTCCATCGCTGGATGATGGCACACACGGAGGACCGTGGTGTGACGCTCTTCTCAGATGGGTTGGCCGAGGGGGAGGCGCACAACGGGCGCCTGGCCGTGACGCTGCTGCGGGCGATTGGCGAGCTCTCGCGCGCCGATTTGCCGGAACGTCCCGGGCACGCTGGCTGGCCCGTGCCCATTCCCGCCGCGCAATGCTTCGGCCGTTTTGCTGCCACCCTCGGGATGGCGCTGCACGGACCGCTGTCGACGGCGACGCTCGATCAGGTGGACGCGATGGCTGATGCGCTGTTGCTGCCGCTCTCGGGCGAAAGCTGGCGTGATCTTGCGGGACCACCGCGCGCCATCGCCGGTCCGATGCTGGCCGGTCGCGGGCTCGCGGCGTCGGCCGTCACGCTGGCCGCATCGGGGGAGACCATCCTGCTGCGGGCGGTGAATCTGTCCGACGAGGTCACCGTGGGGACCTGGACGCTTCCGCAGGCCGTACGGTGGCGGGTGCGCCACTGCCGCCTGGATGGGACGCCGCGTGACGGCCTCGCGGGCGCGTGGCGTTCGGCCGCACCGGCGATTGATATCGTCGCGGCGCCGCGCGCGATCGTGACCGTCGAGGTTGCGGCCGTCGACTA
>JBEIUK010000207.1:0-5134 GCA_040374415.1 Gemmatimonadaceae bacterium
CTCGGGATCGCGTCGCTCGCCCTCCTCGCTGCCTGCGCCGGTGAACCGTCGACGGCCCCCACGCCGTCACCAACGCCCACCCCCACGCCCACCCCCACGGCGCTCACTGTCCCCGCGATTGCGCGGGAATTTCGTGGGCTCTGGATCGCGACGGTGGCCAACATTGATTGGCCTACCAGCACCACGCTGTCAGCGAGTCAGCAGCAGGCGGAGCTGCTCACCATCTTCAATCTCGCCCGCACTACGGGGCTCAACGCCGTGGTGCTGCAGGTGCGTGCCTCCGGGGACGCGCTCTTTGCGTCGTCGCTGGAGCCCTGGTCGAAGTCACTCACGGGGACGCAGGGCGGGAACCCCGGATGGGACCCGCTCGCCTTTGCGGTGCGCGAGGCGCATGCGCGTGGGCTCGAACTGCACGCTTGGTTCAATCCCTTTCGTGCCGGCAATCTGAGCGACTCGCTCACGCGATCTCCCCTGCACTTCGCGCGGCAGCGTCCCGACCTGACGCGCCCCTACTGTGGATCGCTCTGGTTTGATCCCGGTGAAGACGCGGTGCACAATCAAACCATCGCGGTCATCAAAGACGTCGCGCTCCGCTATGACGTGGACGCGATTCATCTCGATGATTTCTTCTATCCGTATCCGGATACGAAGTGTCCGAATCTCGACTTTCCGGACAGTGTCACCTTTGCGCGCTATCAAACCGGGGGCGGGCAGCTCGGCCGCGCCGATTGGCGTCGTGCGAACATCAATCGCTTTGTCGAACGGCTCTACACCGAGGCGCATGCGCTGCGACCAAGCATTCGCGTCGGGATCAGCCCCTTCGGGATCTGGCGTCCGGGGAACCCGGCCGGGATCACCGGGCTCGATGCGTACAGCAGCATTTACGCGGATTCGCGCCTGTGGTTGCAGCAGGGGTGGGTGGACTATCTCGCGCCGCAGCTCTACTGGAGCATCGCCTCCACGGGACAAAGCTTCCCCGCACTGCTCGACTGGTGGGGACAGCAGAACACCAAGGGCCGGCATCTCTGGCCCGGACTCGCCGCCTATCGCGTAGCCGACGGCACCAGCAGTGCCTTCGCCGCGAGTGAAATCACCACGCAAATCGAGCGGTCGCGTCAACGAAGCGGCTCACTCGGCACCATTCTCTACAACACCACGTCGGTCCGCCTCGACAAGGGTGGGCTGGCAACCGCGCTGGCCGCCACTACCAATGCGACGCCGGCCATCACTCCAGCCACGCCATGGCTCGACAACGTGGCGCCTGCTGCGCCCACCATCACAGCGGGCGCCTCCACCACGTCGGGGCAGCTCACGGTGCGGGTGACGAACAATGCAGCGGAAGTGCTGTCGTGGTGGCTGGTGCGCTGGCGCACCGGGAGCAGCTGGTCGCAGCGGCTCGTGCCCTGGACCGAGTCGACGATCGACATCCCTGCGGCCTCAGGGAGCACGAACACCGACGCGGTGGTGGTTACCGCCATCGACCGCGCCGGCAATGCGAGCCCCGACGCGATCTGGCGGACGCCGTAAGAACGACGCATCACGCCAGATACCGGCGCCACGGCCGATGAATCGCGCCGGTGACTACTCCGGCTCGATGCGCACCAGCCCCGGGATGACGTCAAAATCCCGATCGTAGCTGCACAGTGCCTCACAGTCGCCCAGCAGCACGACGGCCGCATGCAGCGCATCACGCGCCATCAACGTGGGCAGCTGCTCCATCAGGGCCCGCGCGCGATCGAGGATGGCCGCCGTGATCGGGACCACATCAGGGACGACCGTGCGGGCGAGGTCGTAGACTCGTGCGCCATCCGCCCAGCGGCCCATGGCCCGATACCGATGCAGGATCTCCTGCAGCGCTTCCGCATCCACCGCCGCCGCCACATCACCCTGGGCAATACGGCGTAAGAGCGCAGCACTTGGGGCTTTGCAGGGATGCGGCGCACCGGCCGCATACATGAAGATGTTGGCGTCGAGAAGGATCATGGGCGGAGTGGCTTCGGCGCCGGCACCGATTCCCGCTTCCTCACGTCAGGCGCATCCACCGGGAACGACCGCGCCGCCAGCGCCTCGGCGGCCGCCACGCGGGCCTCCTGATCCACCAGCCCATAGGTCGCCGTGCACGCCTCCCGCACCAACGCCCCGAGGCTCGTCCCCCGCCGAGTGGCGAGCTCCATGAGCTGCTGGTGCAGGTCAGGCGACAGCAAGATGGTCGTTTTTTTCGTCAGCTCCACAAATCCTCCATATATGGTGCCATATATGGAGGATATTCGGAAATGCTGACTGGTCAAGCGTCGGCGATGCGCTGGCCCCTGTTGACCGCTACGGCGTGATCCCCTTCAGGTACTGCTGATACCAGTTGAGATAGCGGTCATATCGGTCGCGCACGAAACTCGGGCGCGTGAGGCCATGGAACTGCCCCGGGTAGACTACCAGCTGCGACGGGACGCCCAACGACTTGAGCGCCTGATACATCTGCTCCCCGCCACCAATGGGGACGTTGAAATCCTTCTCGCCCCCCAGAAACAACGTGGGCGTCTGGATCCGGTCGGCGTGCCAGAAGGGGTACGAGACCTTCTCCCAGGCCTTTGGATTCTTCCAGGGCGCACCCAGTTCGTTCTCGTACTGGTAGATGTACTGGTCGGTGCCGTACATCGTGGTCTGCAGCGCGCTGCCGGCGCCGCTCGTCGCCGCCTTGAAGCGCGACGTGGTGGCGATCGTGTAATCGGTGAGAATGCCGCCGTAGCTCCACCCGCCAATGCCCATGCGCGTGGTGTCCACGATCCCCATGCTGATGACGTGATTCACGCCGGCCAGCAGATCCCGGACCTCCTTGTTCCCCCAGTCGGCGAAGATCGCCTTCTTCCACGCCTGCCCTTTTCCAGAGCTACCCCGGTAGTTCACCGCCAGCACGAGATAGCCGTTGGCCGCAAAGAGCTCGCGCTCAAAGTTGTACAGCTGCTGGTCCTGTCCATTCGGCCCGCCATGAATACGGAGCAGCAGCGGATACTTCGTCCCCGCCTGAAAATTGGCGGGCTTCACCAGCAGGGCGCCCACCGTCAGGCCGTCGGGATTCTTGAACGATACCTCTTCCGTGGTGCCCACGCGGAGTTCACTGAAGACGGCATCATTGACATGCGTCAGCACGCGCAGCGCGCGCCCGTCGAGAGCGTGGACTTCGGCCGAGCGCGCCGCGGTGCCGGTATTGAGCACCAGCCGATCGGCCGCGTTCGCATCATACGCCGTCACCACGCGACGCCCGTCGGTGAGACGTGTCACGGCACCGCCGGCAGACGGCACCGACGCGAGATACTGACTGCGGTCATCGCCCAGCAGGAAGCGCAACGTCTGTCCGTCGGCACTCCAGGTCAGCGCCGTTACATCGCGATCGAGCGTCGGCGCCACGAGTCGTGGCGTGCCGCCCTCCGCCGCAATCACCGCAATCGTATTTTGCGTATACGCCGACAGCTGCGGCTCGCTCCCCTGCAGATACGCGATAAAGCGCCCATCGGGGCTCCAGACGGGTCCGGCGTCGGGGCCTGACCAGCTGGTGAGCTTCGTCGGCGACGCGCCAGCCTCCGCCTTCACTACAAACAGATCACTGTTGTTCGCACGATCCGGATCGCCCTCCGCGCGCTCACTCACGAACACCAGGCGCGTGCCATCGGGTGACCAATGTACGCTGCTGTCATCGAAATCGCCGCTGGTGATCTGCACGGCCTTTTTCGTCGCCACGTCCACGATCCACACATGGTCGCGCAGTCGATCGAGATAGCCGGCGACATCGCGCTTAAAGGCATACCGATCAATCACGATCGGCTTGGGTGTCTTCGTCTTCAGGGAATCCGGCTTCCCGTCTTCGGGATCCGGATCATGCGAGATCACCACAATCCGCGTCCCATCGGGCGACCACTCGTACTCCCCAACGCCCCCCTTCAGGTCGGTGAGCCGCACCGCTTCACCACCCGCGCGATCGAGCAACCAGAGCTGCCCGCCCTTGGACTCGTAGCGCCCCGAGACAAAGCTGAGATACCGGTTGTCGGGGCTCCACCGCGGATTGCTTTCGCTCTCCGGCGACGCCGTCATGCGCAGCGTGCGACTGCCATCCCACGCCACCATCCAGACGTCGCTGTCGCTCTTGTCCTTGGCCGAGTCCACCGTGGTGACCGTATAGGCAATCCACGCGCCATCGGGGGAAAGCCGGCCGCCGCCAACATCGCGAAAGCGATAGAGATCGGTGGAGCGCAACGCCCGTGGCGCGGGCGCCGAGGCGGCCGGAGCGCCTTGTGCTCCGGCGGCGCTCCCAAGGAGCGCACCACCGAGGAGCAGCGCCCCTCCCGTCACGGCACCCAGCGAACGACGGGTCATCACTCGAACGGACAGCGACATGCGTTATCTCCCGAAACGGTCAATGGCAAAGGTCGATAGATCAAAGGCCGGATCCTGATCGGTCGCCAGATCGGCCAGCACATCGCCAATCACACTGGCAAACTTGAAGCCGTGCCCCGAGCAGGGACTCGCCACCACGACGCGCGGCGCGCCGGGGTGCCGGCCAATCAGAAAGTGTTCATCCGGCGCATTCGTATACAGACAGGCCTGCGCCGCACGGAGCGTGCCGTTGGCGTCCGGCATGTAGCGCGCGAGAATCTCGCGGAAGCTGTCGACCTCCTCCGGGGCCACCGTGCGCTCGACCGTGTCCGGATGCACGTGGTCGCCGTAGTGATGCCGCGAGAGCTTGAGCCCCGTGCCCACGTCAGGGAAGCCATACCAGGCCTTCTCGTGCGTGTAATCGGCAATGAAGATCGGAAACGCCTCGGGGGCGAACTGCGCCGGGGCGCGCTCGGGATCAAACCAGAAGAGCAGATTCCGCTGCACCACGAGCGGCAGCGCGAGATCGGCCAGCACATCCCGCGTCCACGCGCCCACCGAGAGCACCAGCGTTCGCGCCTCGTAGTGCCCGGCGTCGGTACGCACGGTCACTCCTGCATCCGTGGCGTCGAAGCCCAGCAACGTCTCGCCGGTGTGCACCGTCGCCCCGGCCGCCTGCGCCACCGAGAGCGCGGCTGCAATGCACCGCTCCGGAAAGAGCATCCCGGCGCGCGGCTCCCACACCCCCACCATGTCGTCCTCCGGACGA